>DNMQ01000129.1:0-3513 GCA_003488145.1 Pseudomonas sp. | reverse complement strand
GCGCAGACCCGCGAGAGCGATCTGGAGCTGTTCGTCAGGCTGTCACGACGCACCGATATCGCATCGCCGGAAGCTGCACCGATGACCATCCTGGTGCCGGCATTCGTCACCTCCGAGCTGAAGACGGCGTTCCAGATCGGCTTCATGATCTTCATTCCGTTCCTGATCATCGACATGGTGGTGGCCAGCGTGCTCATGGCGATGGGCATGATGATGCTGTCGCCGCTGATCATCTCGTTGCCGTTCAAGATCATGCTGTTCGTGCTGGTGGACGGCTGGGGTCTGATCATCGGCACGCTGGCCGGTAGCTTCGGCACGCTTTAGGAACCACGCATATGACTCCAGAAGTAGCGGTGGACCTGTTTCGCGAAGGGTTGTGGATGACGGCGATGATCGTCGGCGTGCTGGTGGTGCCGAGCCTGCTGGTCGGCCTGGTGGTGGCGATGTTCCAGGCCGCGACGCAGATCAACGAGCAAACCCTGAGCTTCCTGCCGCGCCTGCTGGTGATGCTGCTGACGCTGATCTGGGCTGGGCCATGGCTGGTGCGCGAGCTGATGGAGTACACCCAGAACCTCGTCCAGAACATTCCGTTGCTGATCGGGTAAGCGCGTGCTTGAGCTGAGCAATGCGCAGATCGGCGGCTGGGTAGGGCAGTTCCTGCTGCCGCTGTTCCGTATCGCCGCCTTGCTGATGAGTATGCCGCTGATTGGTACGCAGCTGGTGCCGATGAGGGTGCGGCTTTACCTGTCGCTGGCCATCGCCCTGGTACTGGTGCCGACGTTGCCGCCCATGCCGGTGGTCGAGTCGCTCAGCCTGGCCTCGTTGCTGCTGATCGCCGAGCAGCTGGTGATCGGTGTGATGCTGGGGTTCGTCCTGCAGCTTTTCTTCCACGTATTCATCGTGTCCGGCCAGTTGCTGGCCATGCAGATGGGCCTGGGTTTCGCGTCGATGGTCGATCCTGCCAACGGCATCTCGGTGCCGGTGCTCGGTCAGTTCTTCAACATGCTGGTGATCCTGTTGTTCCTCTCGGTAAACGGCCATCTGGTGGTGCTGGAGATTCTTGCCGAGAGCTTCGTGACGCTGCCGGTAGGTGGTGGTCTGTCGACCAATCATTACTGGGAGGTGGCGGGCAAGCTGGGTTGGGTCTTGGGCGCCGGGTTGCTGCTGGTGCTGCCTGCGATCACCGCACTGCTGGTGGTGAACCTGGCGTTCGGCCTGATGACGCGGGCCGCGCCGCAATTGAACATCTTCTCCATTGGCTTTCCGTTAACCCTGGTGCTGGGCCTGATCATCGTCTGGATCGGCATGGCGGACATCTTTGCGCAGTACCAGGTTTTTGTCAGCGAGGCGCTGGCCATGCTGCGTGAACTGGCTGGAGCGCGCTGATGAGAGTGGCAGGGTCGGAGGTCGCGCATGGCTGAGAGCGAAAGCGGCGCGGACAAAAGTGAGGAACCCACAGAGAAACGCCTGCGCGAATCCCGCGAAAAAGGGCAGTTGGCCCGTTCCCGCGAGCTCAGCACGGTCGCAGTGACCCTGGGCGGTATCGGCGGGCTGCTGGCGTCTGGCGCAGGTCTGGCGCAGAGCCTGATGGCGATGATGCAGGGTACCTTCGAGCTGAGCCGGGAAACGCTGCTCGACGAAGGCTCCATGGTACGACTGCTGATGGGCAGCGGCATGATTGCGCTGGAGGCGATCATGCCGCTGCTGATCGCCTTGCTGATCGCATCGATCGTCGGCCCGGTATCGCTGGGTGGCTGGTTGTTCTCGGCCAAGGCGATGGCGCCGAAGATGAGCCGGATGAATCCGGCTGCCGGGCTCAAGCGGATGTTCTCCACCAAGGCGCTGGTCGAGTTGCTCAAGGCGCTGGGCAAGTTTCTCGTGGTACTCGGCGTCGCTTTGCTGGTGCTTTCGGCCTATCAGGACGATCTGCTGTCCATCGCCAAGCAGCCGTTGGATCTGGCCATCATGCACAGTGCCGAGGTGGTTGGCTGGTGCGCCCTTTGGATGGCCTGCGGCTTGATCCTGATCGCGGCGGTGGATGTGCCGTTCCAGCTCTGGGACAACAAGCAGAAGCTGATGATGACCAAGCAGGAGGTCAAGGACGAGTACAAGGATTCCGAGGGCAAGCCGGAGGTCAAGTCACGCATCCGCCAGCTGCAGCGTGAGGCGGCGCAGCGGCGCATGATGCAGGCTGTGCCCGAGGCAGACGTGGTGATCACCAACCCGACGCACTTCGCCGTCGCCCTGAAATACGACGGCGACAAGGGCGGTGCGCCCCGGCTGGTGGCCAAGGGCGGCGACTTCGTCGCGCTGAAGATTCGCGAAATCGCCCAGGAGCACAAGGTGACGGTGCTGGAATCACCTGCGTTGGCTCGGGCGGTGTACTACTCGACCGAACTGGACCAGGAGATTCCCGCCGGCCTTTACCTGGCAGTGGCGCAGGTACTGGCGTACGTCTATCAGCTGCGCCAGTACCGCGCGGGCAAGGGGCGGCGGCCGGACCCCTTGAATGATGTCCCCATCCCGCCGAATCTGCGCCGCGACGACTGAGGCGCATCACGCGGCGATCGCCGGCTCGTCGCGTGCCCCAGCGTTATTCGATGACGCCGCAGGCGACCCGCGCACCGCCACCGCCGAGGGGTTGCGGATGGTCGGAATGATTGTCTCCGCCCTGGTGAACCATCAGCGCCAAGCCTTTGATATCGCCCAGACTCTTCAGGCGCGGCGCCAGCACTGGCTGACTGGCTTTGCCCTCGCTGTCGACGTACAGCGCCGGCAGGTCGCCCATATGGCCGTCACCCCAGGGTTCGCCATGCTTGCCGCTGTTCTTCGGGTCCCAGTGACCGCCCGCTGCGCCAGCCGGGGTCTGCTTGCCATCGATCTCGGCCGGCTCGCAACTGCCCTTGGCGTGAACGTGAAAGCCGTGGGCGCCAGGCTGCAGGCCAGATAGCTCGGGGCGGAACACCAGCCCGTATTCGCTGTTTTCGATCTTGACGCTGCCGACCGATTCGCCGACGCCCTGGGCCGTCACGGCGTTCACCTTGACGTTCAATGTATCAGCCTGAACGGCGACCGCAGTGCAGCCGGCCAGCGCGGCGATGATCCACTGTTTCATCTGGAAGCTCCTTTGTACAAACGGCGACGGGCTGTCGCCGGTTGCTAGTGTGACTGCCAGTTGTCGGTGGCGTTCGCTGGCGCGGCGGCTCGCAGGTCTGGCTGGGGACAGACCGTGCGGCGGGCTCTGCGACGGGCCGCAGAAGTTGGACCCCTTCTTGCTATAACCCGGGCAGGACGCTTGTCGCGTCAAGAATTCGTTCTGTATCCCCGGGGGCTACGTTGGATCGCACGCAACTCATCAATATTCGCAATGGCCTGACGGGTGCGGGGCGCGGCAACCTCGGCGTGCCGCTGCTGCTGCTCGTGATGATGGGCATGATGATGCTGCCGGTGCCGCCGTTCCTGCTGGATCTGCTGTTCACCTTCAACATTGCGTTGTCGATCGTCGTGCTGCTG
>DNMQ01000128.1 GCA_003488145.1 Pseudomonas sp. | reverse complement strand
GTCGACCTCGAGGATGCGGTTGCGGAGAACCTTAAGGCAGAGGCGCGGGGCAACCTCGATGCCTTCCTCGCTGCCAACCCGGCGGCGCGCCTGCTGGTGCGCATCAACGCGCCAACCCACGCCGAGCAGGCCGCGGACCTGGCGCTCTGTGCCCGTCATGCCGGCGTCGCCGGCGTACTGCTGCCGAAGGTCGAAAGCGCAGTGCAGGTTGCGCTGGCGGCCAGCTGCGGCAAACCGGTCTGGCCAATCGTCGAAAGTGCTCGCGGGCTGGCCAATCTGGCGGAAATTGCCCATGCCCAGGGTGTCGAGCGGCTGTCCTTCGGCGCGCTGGACCTGGGCCTCGATCTCGGCCTGGCCAATGGCAGCGCCGGCGCTGAGCGCATGCTCGACCAGGCGCGCTATGCGCTGCTGCTGCAGTCGCGATTGGCCGGACTGGCAGCGCCGCTGGACAGCGTCTTTCCCGACATCAAAAACCTCGAAGGCCTCGCCCGTGCCACTGCCGATGCGCGTGACATGGGCTTTGGCGGCCTGCTGTGCATCCACCCGAGCCAGGTGGCCGTGGTGCACGAAACCCTGATGCCCAGTGCCGACGAGCTGGACTGGGCGCAACGCATCCTCGCCGCCGGAGCTTCCGGCGATGGGGTTTTCGTGGTGGACGGACAGATGGTCGATGCCCCCGTCATCGGCCGTGCCCGTCGCCTCCTGCAACGTGCCGGGCAAGCGGTGCCCTGACCGCAACGCTTGCCCGCGAAACGTACCAACCGACAAAAACAAGAGGGTACTTCCATGCTGAGTAACAAGCTCAAGGCACTCGCCTGCGCGCTTTCTTTCACTGTCGCCGGGGTGGTGCATGCCGAACCCGTGACCATCAAGTTCGCCCATGTAGTGGCGGACAACACGCCGAAGGGGCAGGGCGCGCTGCTGTTCAAGAAGCTCGCCGAAGAACGCCTGCCGGGCAAGGTGAAGGTCGAGGTCTACCCGAACTCCTCGCTGTTCGGCGACGGCAAGGAAATGGAGGCCCTGCTGCTCGGTGACGTGCACATGCTGGCGCCGTCGCTGGCCAAGTTCGAGCATTACGCCAAGGCCATTCAGATCTATGACCTGCCGTTCCTGTTCGATGACCTGGCGGCAGCCGATCGTTTCCAGAGCGGCCCGCAGGGCAAGGCGCTGCTGCGCGCGATGGAGGACAAGAACATCACCGGCCTGGCCTACTGGCACAACGGAATGAAGCAGCTTTCGGCGAACAAGCCGCTGCGCGAGCCGAAGGATGCCCGCGGGCTGAAGTTCCGCGTGCAGGCCTCGGCAGTGCTCGACGAGCAGTTCAAGGCGGTGCGCGCCAACCCCCGCAAGATGAGCTTCGCCGAGGTCTACCAGGGTTTGCAGACCGGCGTGGTCAACGGCACCGAGAACACCTGGTCGAACTATGAAAGCCAGAAGGTGCACGAGGTCCAGCCTTACATGACCGCCTCCGACCACGGCCTGATCGACTACATGGTGATCACCAACACCAAGTTCTGGAACGGCCTGCCGGAAGACGTGCGCGGCGAGCTGGAAACGATCATGGAAGAGGTCACCGCTGAGGTGAACCGCCAGGCCGACGACCTCAACCAGCAGGCGCGCCAGGCCATCGCCGACTCCGGCAAGACCGAAATCATCGAACTAACCCCCGAGCAACGCGCCCAGTGGCGCGAGGCGATGAAACCGGTGTGGAAGAAGTTCGAGAATGAGATCGGCGCCGAGCTGATCGAAGCGGCGCAGGCGGCCAACCGCTCCTGAGCCTCCAGAGGCACCAAGCGGCGGAGAACGAACGGGTCTGTCCGATGTGACCGGCCCGTTTTTTTATGCCTGAAACCAGGCTTATGCTGACCGACCAAAGCGCGCAAGGAGACGCCGGCATGAGTCGTTACGCCACGGTCAGCACACCCGTGCTGGATATCGCTTATCTCGAATGGAACCCCCGCGGCCAGCAGGTGGCCGTGCTCGTGCACGGCTGGCCGGATTGCCCCGAAGGCTGGGAGCCCGTGGCCGAGCGCCTGGCCGCAGCGGGCTACCGCGTGCTCTGCCCGACGCTGCGCGGCTTCGGCCAGACACGCTTTCGCGACGCGCTGACCCCACGCAGCGGTCAGCTCGCCGCGCTGGGGCGCGACCTGCTGGATTTCATCGACGCACTGCGCCTCGACCAGCCGGTGCTGGTCGGCCATGACTGGGGCGCGCGGGCGGTGGCCAATGCCTGCGGGCTGCGCCATCACGCCGCCGCACGGCTGGTAATGCTCGCGGTGGGCTACGGCACCAATGACCCGAACCAGCACATCTCGCTCAGCCAGGCTCGCAACTACTGGTACCACTGGTACATGGCCACCCCGCGCGGCGAGCAGACGGTAATCGAGGATCGCGCGGCCTTCACGCGGCTGCTGTGGGATTCCTGGTCACCGGCCGGCTGGTACAGGGAGGCGGATTTCATCCAGGCGCTGGAGGCGTTCGACAACCCGGACTGGGCTGCCGTGGTACTGCACTCCTATCGCCACCGCTGGGGCTTCGTCGACGGCGATCCTGCCTATGCATCGGACGAGGCGCTGCTGCAACCGGCCCCGGTGCTCGCCGTGCCGACGCTGGTGCTGCACGGCGAGGCCGATACCTGCAACGCGCCGGAAACCTCGGCCGGGCGTGAGGCCTTGTTCAGCGGTCCTTACCACCGACAGCTATTGCCAGGCGTCGGCCATTTCCCCCTGCGCGAGGCGCCGCAGGCAGTAGCCGAGGCGATCCTACAGTTCTGTCAGGGGGATTGAGCCGTTGCTACATGTTGCAGGCGGCGAGACCTAACCGTTTCTCTGGCCTGCAGTGGTTGGTTTTTCTAGGGGCCTGCCGCTTGTGCTTGCCAGTTTTTGTTGCGGCTCTACACCGCATGGAATCTCGACGCTTTATCGACACGGCAATGGTGGAGCGTGTGCGGTAGGTCGCAGGCGAGGCAATGTTTGATGACATCAATTTCACGCTTCCCAGAGCTGGTGTATAAACACCCGACGTCGCTGAGAGGCCCGAGCTAGAGGCTCGGAGAAAGTAGCGAACGGAATGTTATACGCCAAGCCCGTTCGGCGTCTTATACACCACCTGGTGTCTAATTATAGTTAGGCAAAGGAAAAGCATGAACATCGTTGAAGGAATCACTCTTGCGATAGCAGTGCTCGGCGCAGTGCTCGGCGTTATGAACACTTGGCAAGCACTCGATAACTCAAGGGTAAAGCTAAGAGTAAGGCCCAAACATGCTATACCTTTCGGCGATGCTGATCCCCGCCTGACTTTCTGTATTGAAATCACCAATCTAAGTTCTTTTGCAGTCACTATTGCTGAGGCGGGTGTTTTTTATCGAAACACAGATAAAAGAGGCGCTTACGGAAATCCAGTACTTATCGATGGTCAACCTTGGCCAAGGCGTCTAGAACCGAGAAGTTCAGTAACCATATACGGACAACCACCATTTTCTAGCGATCCGAAGCATTCTTTAAAGTGTGCATATGCTCGCACTGAATGTGGCGTAACACGTACGGGTTCAAGCCCTGCATTTAAGCAACTAGCAAAATCGCAGGCCTAACAAGTGGTTCAAACCGCTCGCTTCGCTCACTGGGACGGGCTAAAGCCCGCCCCTTAACCAAGCGTTATAGGAATCAAGGGAGACCTCATTGAAAGAAAGACTGATTCAACGGATTGACCAATTGATTTTTCAAGGTAGCCAGGTGCTCGCAACCACACGGAACTCTCGTGGTTTTGGGGACTACGTGGACTCTGGAAAGATGAAGGGCTTCAGGTCTGCACTTCTTTCTTTCATTGAGCGGCTATATGGCAAAGGCCATACCTTCTATAATGAAGCTGATAAAGCATTAAGCGACACACATCCCTCTAATGCCGAGGCCGGCATATCTATCTTGCAAGCCATAAAAGATGAAATTTCCGGAGACTGGCTTCTATCTATCAAAGAGCTTGTATCCGCCGAACTATTTTCAGACTTTATGGAGATGGCTCAACATCTACTTAGCCAAAATTACAAAGATCCAGCAGCAGTAATTATTGGCAGTGTATTGGAAGAGCACTTGCGCCAGCTATGCATCCATAACGGCATAGACGTAGTGGTTGAAACCGGAGATAGAGCCATTCCCAAAAAAGCAGACCGCCTAAACAGTGATCTCGCAAAAGAAGAAATCTACTCAAAGCTAGATCAAAAAGCAGTAACGATGTGGCTAGATCTACGAAACAAAGCTGCGCACGGAAGATATTCCGAATATGAGTTTGGGCAGGTTGAAAATATGATGTCTGGCGTTATTGAGTTCATTGCAAGATCAAAGCTTGCGTGAATCTTATAACAAGTGGTTCAAGCCGTTCGCTTCGCTCACTCGGGACTGGCTAACGCCAGCCCCTTAACCAAACGTTAGAGGCACTTTCAAACTTGAAGACCGCGCACGCTTTCAAGCTAATCGATATCAAAACCTTGGCTCTCGCTTTTGCTGTCGGGCTCTTGATTCCGTTGATTTTGGTGCAGCTGACACTTTGGGCTCTTTCGTCATCTGGTAACACAAACCTGTACATCCTTGGCTCAATGTTATTGTATGCAGTGTATTTCTTAATAATTCCTATGTCAGTCGGATACATAGCATCACTAAAGGCCAAGCAACTGTCTTATTGCCATGGCATAGGGGCTACATTATTATTCGCCATCACAGCCTATATGCTTTCTGAACCTATTTACTGGTGGCTTGGCTTTACTCAGTTTTTAGCTCATGCACTGCTAGGCTTCTTAGGCACCTACATTGCTGCTCGCAGGCACAACGTGCAGAGCCTCTAACAACTGGTTCGTTCGCTTCGCTCACTGGGACGGGCTAGAACCCGCCCCTTAACCAAACCTTAGGTTCTTCAATTGTGCGAAAGCTATTAGAGGCTGACAGCCTGGTTCAGGTAAATCTTATAGCAAGCTATCTGCAAAGCAGCGGCATTGCCACAAGGATAATTAATGAATATCAAGGCTCTATTCGTTCAATTGTTTCTTTTCATAGACCAATACGCCCTGAGCTTTGGGTGCCCTCTGAACAATTTGAAACAGCTGCCAGATTAGTTGGGCGCTATCAGTACGAACTAGAATCAAATAATTCAGGTGTTGAAGTCGAATGGTTGTGTAAAAATTGCGAGGAAAGCAATCCTGATAATTTCATGTCTTGCTGGAATTGCGGTGGGTCGAAATGAGCCTGCCCTGGCTAGTCTGTAGTTCGTGCAGCAGGGGCCAAGCATTCAAACGATCACAGAGATAATCATTGTCTTATCGGCCTTGTTCTGCTGCAGGTCTCGCCTGTTCCGACAGTATTGCTTCACAACAAGACCATCACCTCATTTTTCAATCCTGCCGTAAGGGGCGGCCTTGCGTTGTGCCAGTTCCGGCTGAAACACCGCTCATGCCGACACACCGTCCAACAGGCGCTCCGCACGCGTTCAAACGCCGGCTTCCTGCATCCACTTCGGTTTCGGATAACGGCGATCGGCCTTTCCGGCCTTGAGTACCGCTCCCGGCACGTCGTGGCCGAGCAGTTGGGGCAGGTCGGCGGCGCATTGCAGCAGGCGGTCGAGATCGACGCCGGTGTTCAGGCCCATGCGCTGGAACATATGCACGAGATCTTCGGTGCAGATATTGCCGCTGGCGCCGGGCGCGTAAGGGCAGCCGCCGAGGCCGCCGAGGGAGGCGTCGAAGCGGTCGATGCCGGCGTTCAGCGCTGCCAGCGCGTTGGCCAGGCCCATGCCGCGGGTGTTGTGGAAGTGTGCGGTGAATACCGCCTGTGGCCAGCTGTTCAGCACTTCGCGGCAGATTCGCTCGACCTGCGCAGGGTCGGCCATGCCGGTGGTGTCGTAAAGGGTGATGCCCTGCACGTCGATCTCCAGCAGGCGCTGTGCCAGTTCGTAGATGCGTTGCTCGGGTACATCGCCCTCGAACGGGTAACCGAAGGTGGTGGACAACGAGGCGTTGACGTACACGCCGATGCTACGGGTGACTTCGATGATCTCGCGGAAATGCGCCAGCGACTGCTCGGGCGACATGCGCAGGTTGGGCAGGCAGCGGGAATCGCTGGGAGACATCACCGGTTTGATCGGGTAGCCGGCGGAAGCGAGGCATGGCTTGCG
>DNMQ01000130.1 GCA_003488145.1 Pseudomonas sp. | reverse complement strand
ACCGCATCCTCGAGGTCGACGATGACCGCGTCGGCACCGCTCGCCAGCGCCTTGGGAATGCGTTCCGGGCGGGTCGCCGGGACGAACAGCGCGCTACGGATGATCGATGAGTTCATGGGCTGGCTCCTGGGCACGCTCATACCGCGCCCTGCTCGTGCAAGCGCTGAATGTCGCCGGGGGCGTAACCCAGCTCGGCCAGCAGGCTGTCGGTGTGCTGGCCCAAGGCGGGGATCGGGTCCATGCGCGGGGCGAAGGCACTGTTGCGCCCCGGCGGCAGCAGCGCAGGCAAGGGACCGGCCGGGCTGTCCACCTCGCTCCAGCGCTGGCGCGCCTTGAGCTGCGGATGCGCCCAGACACCGGCCATGTCGTTGACATGGGCATTGGCGATGGGCGCGGCATCCAGGCGCGCAATCACTTCGTCGGCACTCAGCTTGCCGAACGCGTCGACGATGATCGCGCGCAGCGCCTCGCGGTTGTCCGAGCGCTGCGAGTTGCTGGAGAAGCGCTCGTCCTGCGCCAGCTCCGGCTGCAGCAGGACCTTGTCGCAGAACGCCAGCCACTCGCGCTCGTTCTGCAGGCCGAGCATCACCGTGCCGCCGTCACCAGTGGGGAACGGGCCGTAGGGGTAGATGGTGGCGTGGGCGGCGCCGGCACGCGGCGGTGGTGTTGCACCCTTGTAGGCGTAATACAACGGGTAGCCCATCCATTCCACCAGGCTTTCGAGCATTGAAACGTCGACGCGGCTGCCCTCGCCGGTCTTGTCGCGCAGCATCAGCGCCGATAGCACGCCGGTGTAGGCGTACATGCCCGCGGCGATATCGGCGATGGAGCAGCCGGCCTTGGCCATCTCGGTCTCACCCGCCCCGCCGGTGACGGAGAGAAAGCCGCCCTCGCTCTGGATCAGCAGGTCATAGGCCTTCTTCTGNNTTCTGCACCAGCACGTCGGCCTTGGCCAAGAGCTGGTCGAGCACCTGGGCAGCGGCGTCCTGCTTCACGTCCAGGCTCAGGCTTTCCTTGGAGCGGTTGGTCCAGACGAAATGCGAGGCCAGCCCGTCGACCCGCTCGTCGTAGCCGCGGGCGAAGTCGCCGGCACCGGGCCGCTCGATCTTGATCACCCGTGCGCCGAGATCGGCCAGCTGGCGCGTGCAGAACGGCGCGGCGATGGCGTGCTCGAGGCTGACCACGGTGATGCCATCGAGTGGGCGGGGTTTGCCTTGGGTGTCGTTCATGTTCGGTTCCTGCAAATTCGGCGTTGGGTGGAAAAGGGCAACGCCTTTTCCACGCGTCTGTTCAAGTCTCTGCAACCCTGGTGCTGTTCTGGTGGATGAGGCTTCGCCGTCGGTTCCGCTTCTAGTAGGGTGGGCTTCAGCCCGCCGGAGCGTGTTTCCTGTGGTGGGCTGAAGCCCACCCTACGAGCCTGACCACGTGATTCCAGCGAGCGGCGATATTGGCTTGGGTATCGGTCATGTTTGTTTCCTGCAAATTCGGCGTAGGGTGGAAATCGCCGAAGCCATTTCCACGCGTTTGTTCCAGCCCCTGGAGCTCTGGCGCCACATTGGTGGATGAGGCTTCGCCGTCATCCACCCTACGATTCAGTTCAGGCCAATGCGTCCAGCCGCTGCAGCTCGCGCAGGCGCCAGACCGTATCGATCAGCGCGCCCGCCTGGTCAACGCTACGCGCCGCGGAGAACTGCACCAGGCGGCGGAACTTGTCCTCCAGCTCGGCGCGACTCAACGTGTTGCCCGGGTCGCCCTTGGGTTCGTCGATGGTGCCGTGCAGCGTGCGGCCATCGGCGGTGGTCACTTCGACGCGACCGAGCCAGCGTGCCGGGTAGGCGCCGTCCACCTCGGGATCAAGCGTCATCGAGACCTTCTCGCGGAACTCGCCGACGCGCGGGTCGCTGAGCGCATGGCTGTGGAATTCGGTCAGGCCGGCCTTGCCGTACAGGGCGATCAGCCCCAGCACGGTGCCCATGGAGAACTTGGCCTGATGCACCGTCTGCGGCACCGTCACGCGGCCGAGCACGTCGATCGCGCCCTGGTGCACGCGGGTGGTGACCGAGGCGATGTCATCGGCCCCGAGCCCTTCGCGCTGCATCAGCGCCAGCAGCGCATCGGCCGCCGGGTGGGTATGCCGGCAGGAGGCGTGGAACTTGAACGAGGTTTCCGCCAGCGCCCAGCGGCTGCCAAGCCGGTCGGACAGCTTGCTCGGCTCGGCATCGTTAGACATGCCCGCTGCTATGCCCTGTTCGCCTTCGAGAATATTCTGCGCGCCGGTCAGGCCATCGGCGGTCAGGTAGGCGGCAAGCAGGCCATCGGCAGCGGCCTTGGCTGTGTGCAGCTGCTTGGAGTCCGCCGCGTCACGGAGGAACTCCCACAGCCCCGCCGCTTGCGTACCGGCGCTGCCGAGCAGATGGGTGAACTGCTGCTGGTCGAAATCCATCAACTTGCCAACGGCCACCGCCGCGGCCAGGGTGCCGACCGTTGCGGTGGTGTGGAAGATGCGGTAATGCGAGCGGCCGAGGAACTCGCCGATGCGGATGCCCGCCTCGTAGCCGGCCACCGAGGCCACCAGCAGCTCGCAGCCGGACTTGCCGAGATCCTGCGCCGCCGCCAGCGCAGCGGGAAACACCACGGTGGCCGGGTGCAACACGGAGCTGTTATGCAGGTCGTCCTGCTCCACCAGGTGCGAACTGGCGGCATTCACCAGCGCGGCGAAATAGGCCGAGCTGCTCTGGCCGTTGACCAGGATGCGCGCCGGCCCGTCGGCCGGGCCCATGCTCTGCGCGTAACGCTCGAACAGCGGAATCGGGTGCGAGCCGGCGCTGGCCAGCGCGGAGCCGAGCCAGTCGAGAAAGAGGTCTTCGGTGCGGGCCAGCACCGGCTCGGGGATCTGCTCGTAGGCGAGCCCGGCTAGGAATTCGGTCAGGGCACGGGTGTGCTGGCTCATGCGTTGGGCTCCAGCGGTTTCTCTAACGGATTGGACAGTTCGATGAGGTTCTGGTCGGGGTCGCGCAGGTACACCGAGCGGATCGGTCCGGTCGCGCCGGTGCGTTGCACCGGACCTTCGACGATGGCGACCTGCTGCGCCTGGAGGTGTGCGATCACCTCGGCCAGCGGTGTGGCAACGATAAAGCACAAGTCCGCCGAACCGGGCGTCGGACGCTCGGCCTTGGGCTCGAACTCGCGCCCGGCCTGATGCAGATTGATCTTCTGGTTGCCGAAGACCAGCGCTTTGCGCCCTTCGCCGAAGGTCACCGCCTGCATGCCGAGCACGCGGGTGTAGAAGTCCACCGTGGTCTCGATATCGGCGACGGTCAGCACCAAGTGGTCGAGATGGCTGATATTCATGACGCACTTCCCTTTTTCGTAGGGTGGAAACCGCGAAGCATTTCCACCCCCTGTGTCGCCTGTTCGATACGCGTGGAAAAGGCTTCGCCGTTTTCCACCCTA
>DNMQ01000222.1 GCA_003488145.1 Pseudomonas sp. | reverse complement strand
GCGAGCTGGTGGTCTACGATTTCGGCAGCGTGCTGCGCCTGGAAGCGCGCTTGCTGGCGGGCTACGTGCAGATATTCGAAGCGCTACGTGGCACCTCCAGCGAGGCGCTGGAGCCGGGCTTTCAAGCCCTTGGTGGACGCCAGCCGGGAAGCACGCCGCCCCATGGCTTGTACCGACGCATCCACCTGATGTTGCACCCTTTGCTGCAACCCGGTGCGCAATGGGACTTCCGCGAAGCGGCGCTGCATCAACGGCTGTCCGAGCTGTTCCCCCTGATGATGTCCGCACTCGGCAGCCTGCAACCGGCCTCCGGCACTTTGCTGATCAACCGCACCCTGGAAGGCCATTATTGGAATCTCTACCGGCTCGGCGCCTGCCTGCCCATCGCCGACCTGCTTGCCGAACATATCGAACGCTGGCGCAGTGAAGCGGGCGTCCGTCGACCGTAAATCTGCTGGAGATCGTCATGCCACTGGAATCATTTCCCGAAGGGTTTCGCGCGTTGGTCATCGGCGCATCCGGTGGCATCGGTGCCGCACTGGTCGATGCCTTGCGCAGTGACCCGCGCTGCGCGTCGGTCATCGCCCTGAGCCGCTCGTCCGAGCCGGCGCTGGACCTGACCGTTCCCGCCAGCATCGAACAGGCCGCGGCCAGCGCGGCGGGGCAGGGGCCATTTCATCTGATCATCAACGCCGCGGGCGTGCTGCACGGTGCCGACTTCATGCCGGAGAAACGCCTGGCCGATCTCGACCAGGAGCAGCTGCTCGCCACCTTCCAGATCAACACCTTCGGCCCGGCCATGGTGTTGCGTCACTTCAGCGGCCTGCTCGACCGCCAGCGCGGCGTGCTTGCCATGCTCTCGGCTAAGGTCGGCAGCATCGGTGATAACTGCCTCGGAGGCTGGTACAGCTACCGCGCCTCCAAGGCCGCGCTGAACATGCTGCTCAAGACCGCCTCCATCGAGGTGCGCCGTAGCCAGCCGAATGCCGTGCTGCTGGCGCTGCACCCGGGCACGGTGAACTCGCGGCTTTCACAGCCATTTCGTGGCGCCGAAATCGGCAGGCCTGCGAGCGATGCCGCGCGGGATCTGTTGCGGGTAATTGATGGTCTGGGA
Source organism: Pseudomonas sp. (assembly GCA_003488145.1). GTDB lineage: Bacteria > Pseudomonadota > Gammaproteobacteria > Pseudomonadales > Pseudomonadaceae > Stutzerimonas. Next base: position 3,137 of record DNMQ01000222.1, on the reverse strand, counting down.
CCGGAGGCCAGTGGTCGGTTTTATGCGTATAGCGGGGATGAGTTGCCCTGGTAGGGGTAGCCGCTGGGGCGGATGCTCGCGGATAACCAGCAGCCCGGGGCACCAGCTAGCGTTGAGCGATCCATGATCTCTCATTGGAAGCGTCGATGCAGATCCGGAAAGATGTCTTGGGCGAACCAGGAGGGTAGCCCGGGTTCGACCGTTCGCGACTTCGGCGTACGGCTGACCACGATGCCGGCCTTGATCAATCGTGAAAGCTCGTCGATGGCAGGTCGTGACGAAAGCCCGGTGAATGTCTTGAACTCACTACGCGGCAACGAACCCTGCAGCAGAAGCGCCAATACAGCTGGTGCGCTTTCCTGGCGTATGCCCACATCGAGCAGTTTCTCATTCGTCTTGAATGCTCTGATGACCCGCTCCCGAAGCTTGTCGCGGTTTAAGGCTTCGGTCATGTAATCCACTTGGTCGTGACACACGTCGAGCATGAACTCGATGAATGCGAAGTAGTGCTTCTGGGACATCTGGCCTCGACCGTCGTAGTCACCTTCCCGGGGCCTGTCGGCCATGGCCAAGGTTCTATAGTAGTCCTCGTGCCGGCGGGCGAGGCCACGTGACAAAGACCAAAGATGAGGTTGCAGGCCAAGCTGTACGAGCTGCAGGTGCGTGATCATTCGAGCCACACGGCCGTTGCCATCCAAGAACGGGTGTACCCACGCTAAGCGGTGATGATTAGCGAGCGTAGCAATCAGACGGCGCCTAGGGTCCTGGCTAGCTCCATAGAACCTCTGAAGATGTTCCAGCATTGCCTGGACGGCAGCAGCAGCGGGGGCGGCATGGTTTCCAACGACTACCTCGTCTGCTGGCTGGCTACGCAATTTGCCAGGTACCAGCACTCTGCCATCTGACAGGCGACGGCTGTTTTCATCTGTCCCGTCAAACAGGCGAAAATGCACCGCGCTGATCAACTCGGGTGAGAACATGGCGTGGAACTCCGGAGCCTTGAGGCGCAGGGCACGCTCGAACACGCGTTGGACTTCCATATGCTTGACCGCAAGATCCTTAAGGAGCTGGCGCTCTCTCTTGGGAGCGTTCTGCGCCTTCTGCATCGCCGCGGGCTCGGTGTACTGCCCTTCTATCAGGTTCGAATAGTAGGTGTTGGTGATGAGCAATAGCTTGCCCAAACGAGCAGCAGTTTCGGGGGCAACTCGGCCAGCAAGAAATGCTACCTTTGCTGGCAGCGAATCCGCCTTCTCGATGATGGAACTCGGCAGCTGTTCCGGGAGCACAGGATCAAGCCAGGTCTTGGATGTAATGAGCGTCATGACGATGACATTTCGCTTCGGTCAGGAAATTCGGCAAGTCTAGCACTCATCGCTGCACATTTTTTTTCACAAATATCCAGTCTGCATGCCCCGCCAATATTGAGGCTTGGCTTTTTCAATCAAGCTCCGCCTGCATATTTATAAGCACATTTCGAAAGCACCAGTCATCTCTCAGCCCGGCGCGGCATTCTCCCCAGGCCGATATGCACCTACGCCTTGTCCCCATTGTCTATGTTGATGATTACCGCCCAGGCCATCGCCGGGGCGGCGGTGACCACAACAATAAGGATGAGCACGATGCGTTTGCTTCATATCAGCAGATTGACCCTTGCCGTGGCGATCGTCGCCACGGGCCACATCGCCCACGGCGCGATTCTGGAAGGCGGGGCGGTCGCAGCTCCGGATGAGTACAGCGCCAAGGTGGCCGCTCAGGTGCTCAAGGCCGGCGGCAATGCGGTGGATGCCGCGGTGGCGACCGCCTTCACCCTGGCCGTTACCTACCCCGAGGCCGGCAATATCGGCGGCGGTGGCTTCATGACGCTGTATATCGAGGGCAAGCCGTACTTTCTGGACTACCGGGAAGTCGCGCCCAAGGCCGCCAGCAAGACCATGTACCTCGACGACAAGGGCGAGGTGATCGAGAACCTGAGCCTGGTCGGCGCCAGGGCCTCCGGCGTGCCCGGCACCGTGCTGGGCATGTGGGAGGCACACCAGCGCTTCGGCAAGTTGCCCTGGAGCGAGCTCATCACCCCGGCGGTGGGCTATGCCCGTGAAGGCTTCACGGTGGCCGACCAGCAGTACCAGTACCGCGACGACGCCCTCGGCCTGTTCAAGGGTACGACCAATTTCGAGGATTACTTCGGCGCCATGAAGGCCGGTTCCACCTTCCGCCAGGCGGAGCTGGCCGAGACCCTGGAGCGCATCGCCGACAAGGGGCCGGATGATTTCTACAAAGACAAGACCGCAGACCTGCTGGTGGCCCAGATGCAGCGTGACGACGGGCTGATCAGCAAGGAGGACCTGGCCGCCTACCGCGTCAAATGGCGCGAGCCGATGCGTGTCGAGTGGCAGGGCAACAGCCTCTATACCGCGCCGCTGCCCAGCTCCGGCGGCATCGCCCTGGCGCAGCTGATCGGCATGAAGGAGCAGCGCGCCGCCGACTTCAAGGGTGTCGAGCTGAATTCGGCGCGTTACATCCACTTGCTGGCGGAGATCGAAAAGCGCGTGTTTGCCGACCGTGCCGACTACCTGGGCGACCCGGACTACTCCGACGTGCCGGTCACGAAGCTGACATCGCCTGATTACCTGAAGCAGCGCGCGGCCGAGATCAATCCAACGGCCATCTCCGAGACCGAGAAGGTGCGCCCGGGCCTCGAGCCAAGGCAGACGACTCACTTCTCCATCGTCGATGCCGACGGCAACGCGGTCAGCAACACCTACACCCTCAACCTGGATTACGGCAGCGGTGTGGTGGTCAAGGGCGCCGGCTTCCTGCTCAACAACGAAATGGACGACTTCAGTGCCAAGCCGGGTGTCGCCAATGCGTTCGGTGTGGTCGGTAGCGACGCCAATGCCATCGAGCCAGGCAAGCGCATGCTGTCCTCCATGAGCCCGAGCTTCGTCACGCGCGACGGCAAGGTCAGCCTGGTGCTCGGTACACCGGGCGGTTCGCGCATCTTCACCTCGATCTTCCAGGTGCTGAACAACGTCTACGACTTCGACATGCCGCTGGAAAAAGCCGTGGCCGCGCAGCGGGTGCACCACCAGCTGTTGCCCAAGGACACGATCTACTACGACGCCCATGCGCCGCTGACC
>DNMQ01000223.1 GCA_003488145.1 Pseudomonas sp. | reverse complement strand
CCCGACCGTCACAACCAGGTGTGGATGGATCTGTCGCTCAACCTCAAGGCCATCGTCGCCCAGCAGCTGGTGCCGACACCTGATGGCAAGGGGCGTCGTGCGGTGATCGAGGTGCTGATCAATACGCCGCTGGCGGCCGACCTGATCCGCAAGGGCGAGGTGCATGAGCTCAAGTCGCTGATGAAGCGCTCCACCGAGCTGGGCATGCAGACCTTCGACCAGGCGCTGTACAACCTCTATGTGCAGGGTGAAATCACCTACGAAGATGCGTTGCTGCACGCCGATTCGGCCAACGACCTGCGTCTGCTGATCAAGCTGGGATCGGAAACCGATGGCGAGCATCTGACCAGCGTGTCCCAGGGCCTGAGCCTTGAGGTCAGTGACGACGATCCAGGCCGCAGCTTCCGCTAGTCGGCCTGTTTTGCATCCCGGCCGATGCGCTTTCCGCTTCTCGCGGCGACGCGCTCGGCCTGGCCGTCACACTGGGCACCGGCACGCGCGCGGCTCATCAACTGCGGGATCAACATGCCTTCGGGCAGATTCTTCCAGAAGCGCACAGGCAGGTTGCTTTCCAGTACGCCGCGGTTCAGCCGGGCCGGGTTGAACGTGCTTTCGTAATACGCCTTCCATAGCTCGCCGCCGGGGTCCGCTGCGTTCTGCGCCAGCTGCCGCCACTGTGGCGGGCAGGGGCGGATGTAGTACATGTCTTGGCCATCCCAGCAAACCCCTTCTTCCGGCGTCGCGATCAGCCAGCTGTTGCCGCCCATCCGTTCGGCGAAGTGTCCCGCCGCCCAGGGCAGTACGTCGTGCGCAGGTTCGAACCAGGCGACGTGCTGTGGTCCATCACTGCTCTGCACTGGGCTAAAGCGAAGAAAGGCATGCAGATGGTGGGCCTCACGTCGGACTGCCTTGATTCGACCATGCAGTTCGCTGCCATCGATGTCGCCTACCATTCGCGCACTCGAGTCGCCCTGGGTGACCCGCCAGACCACGCCATACAGCAGGCTCCAGCGCTGCTCGGTGCGATAGCGCGCGGCCATTTCGAGTTCGTCCAGCAGTTGTCGGGGGACGCGAACGCGCGGTCCGCCTTCCGTTGAAGGTGCCGGCGAGGGATCGTCGAATAGCCCTGTCGATTCATCGTCGCTGGCCCAGTTCAGCTCATGTGGCGCGACGCGGCTCTGCAGCAGCGCGCGAGCCCGAACTCGCCACTCCTGGAAGCTTCCATCGAAACGCACCGTGACCATTACCAGAGCGCCAGTTGTGCTGGCGTGTCGCGCAGATGCTGGCGCAGCATGGCCGACTCCTGCCCTGCCAGGCTTGGCCGGTAATCCTGAGTGATGACGAAGGGTTTGGCTTTCTCGAGCGAGCAGCGCAGACGGGTCAAATCCTCGAAGCGGATGCGCTTCTGCCGGCGCAGATCCACCAGGCGTTTCGCGCTGAGCATGCCGATTCCGGGAATGCGGGCGATCATCGTCGGTTCGGCGCGGTTGAGGTCCACCGGAAACTGGTCGCGGTGCGCCAGCGCCCAGGCCAGCTTCGGATCGATATCCAGCGCGAGGTTGCCTGGCCCGCTGAGCAGTTCGTCGGCCTTGAAGCCGTAGCCACGCATGAGGAAGTCGGCCTGATACAGGCGATGCTCGCGCATCAGCGGTGGTGCCGCGAAAGGCACGGTGTTGGGGCTGTGCGGAATCGGGCTGAAGGCCGAGTAGTAGACCCGGCGCAGTCGATAGCTGCCGTACAACGATTGGGCGGTGTGCAATATGGTGCTGTCGTCGGTGTTGTCGGCGCCAACGATCATCTGCGTGCTCTGCCCGGCGGGTGCGAAGCGCGGCGCCCGCCGCTCGGCGCTGGCCTCGGTTTCGCCCTGGTGGATGGTGTGCATGGCCTGTTTGATGGTCACCACCTGCTTTTCCGGTGCCAAGCGGATCAGACTGGTTTCGGTCGGCAGTTCGATGTTCACGCTGAGCCGGTCGGCATAGCGGCCGGCTTCGGCGATCAGCAGAGGGTCGGCGTCGGGAATGGTCTTGAGGTGGATGTAGCCGCGAAACTCGTGCTCCTCACGCAGAAGCCTGGCGACCCGCACCAGCTGTTCCATGGTGTAGTCCGCCGAGCGGATGATGCCGGAGCTGAGGAACAGGCCGCTGATGCAGTTGCGCCGGTAGAAGTCGAGCGTCAGGCTGACCACTTCTTCCGGCGTGAAGCGCGCCCGCGGCACATCGCTGGAGCGGCGATTGACGCAGTATTGGCAGTCGTACAGGCAGAAGTTGGTCAGCAGGATCTTCAGCAGCGCCACGCAGCGCCCATCCGGCGTGAAGCTGTGACAGATGCCCATACCGTTGGTGGCGCCGAGTCCGCTCTTGCCCTTCGAGCTGCGCTTCGGTGCGCCGCTGCTGGCGCAGGAAACGTCGTACTTGGCCGCGTCGGCGAGCACGCTGAGTTTGTCGATCAATTGCATCATGGTGGCCGTTATACTGTTTGCATATACAGTATCACGGTTGCGCATGGCGGCAAGGTCCGTCTGGCGGGGCGGTTCAGGCGCATTATCGGATAAGCTGGACGTCACTCATCAATCGCACATCGAGGTTCGGATGCAGCAGAACACCCATAGCACGCTGATCGGCTATCTCTTGTGGATATTCGGTTTTCTAGGCTCCCACCGCTTCTACTACGGCAAGCCCATCACCGGCACCATTTGGTTCTTTACCCTCGGCCTGTTCTTTGTCGGCTGGATCATCGACCTGTTTCTGATCCCATCGATGGATCGTGAAGCGGACCTGCGCTTCCAGCCGGGGCCCATCGACTACACGGTCGGCTGGATACTGCTGACCTTTCTCGGCGTATTCGGTGTACACCGCATGTATCAGGGTAAGTGGATCACAGGAATCCTTTACCTGTTCACTGGTGGCTTGTTCTTTATCGGTGTGCTTTACGACTTCTGGACGCTGAACTCGCAGATATCCGAGCGCAATCTGGCGCGGAGCTGAACGAGTAGGGCAGAAAGCGCTTTAGAAGTCTGGCAGGCATGGACGGGTTGATGTCCAGCCTGCGCAGATCTTTCGCATCAGCCTTCGAAGCTGATGTGGCCGTCGACGATGGTGTAGCGCACCGCACCCGGCAGGCAGTGGCCCATGAACGGGCAGTTACGACCTTTGGAATGCCAGCGCTCGCCGACCAGGGTCGAACTGTGTTGATCGAACAGCACCAGGTCCGCAGGTTGGCCGGCTTGCAGGGTGCTGGTCGGCAGGCGTAGTGCTGCAGCGGGCCCGCTGGTCAGGCGCGCCAGCAGGGTTGGCAGGTCGAGCAAGCCGTCATCCACCAATGTCAGCGCCAGTGGCAGCAGAATTTCGGCACTGCTGATGCCCGGTTCGGTTTCGCCGAACGGGGCCAGTTTGGCATCGGCCTCGTGTGGTTGGTGATGGCTGGAAATCGCCGAGATGACGCCCGCCTTCACCGCCTCACGCAGGCCATCGCGATCCGCTGCGCTGCGCAGTGGCGGCTGCACGTGATACAGGCTGGAGAAACCGTGCAGCGCTTCATCGGTGAGGATCAGCTGATACATAGCCACGTCGGCCGTCACCGGCAGGCCACGAGCCTGTGCCTGGGCAATCATTTCCGCGCCACGGGCGCTGGTCAGTTGGGCGAAATGCGCGCGAACGCCGGAGCGCTCGACCAGCAGCAGATTGCGCGCCAGTGCCACGGTTTCGGCAGTCTCCGGAATCCCCGACAGACCGAGGAAGCTGGCGGCGGCTCCTTCGTGAGCAAGCCCGCCTTCGGCGAGATCGCGGTCCTGGGAGTGGAAGATCACCGTCAGATCGAAGGTGGCGGCGTATTCCAGCGCACGGCGCAGGTTGCGATTGCTGGCAAATTCGGTAAGGCCGTTGCCGAACGCGACACACCCGGCTTCACGCAACGCGACCAGCTCGGAAAGCTGCTCGCCTGCCAGGTTGCGCGTTAGCGCGCCGATGGGGAACACCTTGGCATGGCCCGACTCACGGGCGCGATCGAGGATCAGTTCGGTCACTGCCGCGGTATCCAGCACCGGTCGCGTTTGCGGCGGGCAGCACAGGCTGGTGATGCCGCCAGCGGCGGCGGCCAGGGTCTCGCTGGCAATGCTGCCTTTGCGGCTGTAGCCGGGCTCGCGCAGGGCTACCGCAAGATCGACCAGGCCGGGTGCGGCGGTCAGACCCTGTGCGTCGATTGTCTGTTGTGCTTCGAAGCCGGCTGGCGCCTGGCCGATGGCGGCGATCTTGTTGTGCTGCAGGTAGATATCGGCGATTTCGTTGCGCCCGCTGACGGGGTCGATCACGTGTGCGCCGAGGATTCGGGTTGCCACCATCACTGCTGCTCCTCGGATACGGATTCAGAATCGATCTGGCGCTGGGC
>DNMQ01000449.1 GCA_003488145.1 Pseudomonas sp. | reverse complement strand
TTGCCGCCGCCGATGCCCGAGGCCGACTGGCGTGAGACCATGGATCGCCTGTCCGCCGAAGGGGTGGCGGCCTATCGTGGCGTGGTACGCGAGCATCCGCAGTTCGTCGATTACTTCCGCCAGGCGACACCCGAGCTGGAACTGGGCCGTTTGCCGTTGGGCAGTCGCCCCTCCAAACGTCGCGAGGGTGGGGTGGAAAGCCTGCGGGCNNCTGCGGGCGATTCCCTGGATTTTCGCCTGGACGCAAACGCGGCTGATGCTGCCCGCCTGGCTTGGGTGGGAGCAGGCGCTGCAGAGCGCACTGACGCGCGGGGAGGGCGAGCGGCTGGCCGAAATGCGTGCGCGATGGCCGTTCTTCACTACGCGCATCGACATGCTGGAAATGGTGCTGGCCAAGGCCGATGCCGATATCGCAAGGCATTACGATGAGCGCCTGGTGCAGCCGGAACTGCTTTCCCTTGGTAGCGATTTGCGTGACCGATTGTCGCAGGTTGTCGGCGCTGTGCTGAGCGTGACCGGCCAGGCCGATCTGCTCGACCACAGCCCGAAGACCCAGGAGGCGTTCAGTCTGCGCAACACCTATCTTGATCCGTTGCACCTGCTGCAGATAGAACTGCTGGCTCGCTCAAGGCAGCAGCAGAACCCGGCAGACAGCCCGCTCGAGCAGGCGCTGCTGGTCAGTGTGGCGGGTATCGCGGCGGGCTTGCGCAACACGGGCTGAAGCGGCGGTTCCCGGCGCTCAACGGCTGCGCGATGCGTAGTCGTTGAGCGCAACTCGCGTCGAATCGTGACATTTATGCGGGTCGATAGACGCTTTCGGGACGGCTTGTGCCGCCTCGGTGCGCTGTGTATCGTGTTCAACCTTTTGTCGCATGGCGGCAAACCAGAATTTTTGATTCGTCAGCGAAGAGCCACTCCGGCCCGCTGGCAGGATCGCCCCCCTTCTAAGAAACTCGAGGACTCATCATGCGTGTGATTCTGCTGGGAGCGCCCGGTGCCGGAAAAGGTACCCAGGCTGGCTTCATTACCAAAAAATTCGGTATTCCGCAGATCTCCACGGGCGACATGCTGCGTGCCGCAGTCAAGGCGGGCACCGAGCTGGGCCTCAAGGCCAAGAGCGTAATGGATGCCGGTGGCCTGGTTTCCGATGATCTGATCATCAACCTGGTCAAGGAGCGCATCGCGCAGCCGGATTGCGCCAATGGCTTCCTGTTCGACGGCTTCCCGCGCACTATTCCGCAGGCCGAAGCTTTGAAGGAAGCAGGCGTTCGCATCGACAACGTCATCGAGATCGCCGTGGACGACGAGGAGATCGTCGGCCGCATCGCGGGTCGCCGTGTGCATCCGGCTTCCGGCCGCGTCTACCACACCGAGCACAACCCGCCGAAGGTTGCTGGCAAGGACGACGAAACCGGCGATGAGCTGATCCAGCGCGAAGACGACAAGGAAGAGACCGTGCGTCATCGCCTGTCCGTCTACCATGCGCAGACCAAGCCGCTGGTGGACTTCTACCAGAGCCTGGCAGCCGCGGAAGGCACGCCGAAGTACAGCTGCATCGAAGGTGTCGGTTCGGTGGACGAGATTACGGCCAAGGTGTTCTCTGCACTGAGCTGATCGAAGCTGCCTGGCACGAGCGATAGAAATGCCCGTATCGAAAGATACGGGCATTTTTTTGCCCGGAGATCAGGACAGGCGCGAAAGAACCCGCTCCGCGAATACGTTAGAATCGGCGCCTTTTTACCGACCGGACCGACCCGATGACCACTCTGCTGGCCCTGGATACCGCCACCGAAGCCTGCTCAGTCGCGCTGTTGCACGACGGCAAGGTGCTGAGTCACTACGAGGTGATTCCGCGCCTGCATGCCCAGCGGCTGCTGCCGATGGTGCAGACGCTGCTCGGCGAGGCCGGGGTTGCGCTGTCCGCGGTGGATGCCATCGCTTTCGGGCGGGGGCCAGGTGCCTTTACCGGCGTGCGGATTGCCATCGGTGTGGTGCAGGGCCTGGCGTTCGCGTTGCAGCGGCCGGTGATGCCGGTTTCGACCCTCGCGACCATTGCCCAACGGGCCTGGCGTGAGCACGGCGCAGCGCAGGTCGCGGCGGCCATCGATGCGCGCATGGACGAGGTCTACTGGGGCTGTTATCGCGAGCAGGCCGGGGAGATGCAGCTGGTCGGCAGTGAGGCCGTGCTGCCGCCCGAGCAGGCGGTGCTGCCGCGCGATGCAGGTGAGGACTGGTTTGGTGCCGGGACCGGCTGGGGTTACGCCGAGCGGATAACCGCGGCCGTAAGTGCGCACGACGCCGGGATGCTGCCGCATGCCGAAGATCTGCTGAGTCTGGCAAGTTTCGCCTGGCACCGAGGCGAGGCGCTGGAGGCCGATCAGGCCCAGCCGGTCTACCTGCGCGACAATGTTGCGACGCCCAAAGGGATCAAATGACGAGGAACGTTGCCAAACTCCTGGCTGCCCGTTAGAGTCGCCGGGCCTCTGATCGAGTCCAATGATGCGCGTCGAAAGCTCCTTTCCCGTTCCCTATTCAACGGATCGTTCTGCCCGTACCGGCAGGGCGGCGGATAGCTATGGGGAAACGCAGCGGGTCGCGCAGGCGCAGCGCGGGGTCGACAGCCGCTCCGGTCAGGATTACAAGCCCCAGGCCGATCGTCCGCAGCAGCGGGTCAATTCCAGCGCGCTGGTCGAACGCTACTCCGCATTCCGCTATGACGAGCCGCAGCCCGAGCGCCCATTGCCCAGCCGCGTGGCTCAGGCGCTGGCCAGCTATACCAGTACGGCGAGTTTCCGTGTCGATTTAGACGGCACCGAAGTGCTCGGACTAGACCTCTACGCCTGAGGCGGTCCGATCTGCCAGAGCTTCCCTATTACCTCGGTTGTCCCTCCTGGAACGAGAATGCCTGGCTCGGATCGTTGTATCCGGCGGGTACGCCGGCTTCCGATTTCCTTGCCGCCTACTGTTCCACCTTCAATACAGTCGAGGGCAATACCACGCTGTACGCCTGGCCATCGGAGCAGAAGGTCCAGCGCTGGGCCGGCGAGATGCCCGAGGGCTTCCGCTTCTGTGCCAAATTTCCCCGCGATGTCAGCCAGGCCGGCGATCTGCGTGCGGCGCTGGAGCAGGCGCATGCCTTCCAGCGGCTGATGCTGCCATTGGGGCGAAGGGTAACGCCGTTCTGGCTGCAACTGCCTGCCAGCGTTGGGCCATCCAGATTTAGCGAGCTTGCGGCGTTCATCGATGGCTTCGACGCAGCGCTGGCGATCGAGGTGCGGCATCCCGGATTCTTCGACCGAGGGGATGGCGAGCGCGCGTTGAACCGATTGCTGCGTGATCGCGGCATTGAGCGCATCTGTCTCGATGCCCGCGCGCTGTTCAGTTGCCACTCTCGCGACCCCGCCGTGTTGCATGCGCAGAGCAAGAAGCCGCGTCTGCCGGTACGCCCGGTGGCATTCAGCGATTCGCCGCAGGTGCGCTTCGTCGGTCACCCCGAGCTGGAGGCGAACGACGCATTCATGGCGCCCTGGCTGGACAAGGTGACTGGTTGGATCGATGCAGGCAAGACGCCGCACGTCTATCTGCATACCCCCGACAATCATCGTGCGCCCGAGCTGGCGATGCGTTTTCACGGCTTGCTGAGCGAGCGCTTGCCCGGCCTGCCGGCCCTGCCTGCATTGCACCCTGCGCCGCAGATGTCCTTGCTGACGGATTGAGCCAGCGATTTCGACCAGTTTTGTAAAGCATCCCTCTCAACTTCGCGGGTTGGCTGTTGCCCATAAGGAATGACCTTTGGCCGCTTCTTTCTTCTCCTGTTGCTGCTGCTTGCCGGCTTCGCCCTGGCGGTGCGGCAGGATCTGATCGACATCCCGCCGCGCTGGAACCCCTGGGCGCCGCTGGACATCCGTGAGCCGCCGAACCTGTTGACGCCACTCAAGCTACGGCGCCTGCAGCAGGACCGAACGCTCTGCGAACAGGCGCTCTCCACGGCGCCGCTGCGTTATTCAGCCGTGCCGGACAGCACGCCAGAGCCCGGCTGTCCGGTCGAGAACAGCGTTCGGGTGCAGGGCTCGGACGTGCGGTTCAACGGGCCTTTTCTCGCCACCTGTCCGCTGGCGGCGGCTTATGCGATGTTCGAGTTGCACGGGCTTCAGCCGGCGGCCCAGGCAGTATTCGAGCAGCCGGTGGTGCGCATTGATCACTTCGGCAGCTTTGCCTGTCGCAACATCGCCCGCAGCAACCGCCGCAGCCAGCACGCCAGCGCCAATGCGTTGGATATGGCGGGCTTTCGCCTTGAGGATGGCACCCGCATCACCGTGGCTCTGGACTGGGAGGGCGAGGGCGACAAGGCGCGTTTCCTGCGGCTGGTTCGCGATGCGGCCTGCGATGCGTTCAACGTGACGCTCGGGCCGGAATACAACGCGGCCCACCACGACCACTTTCACGTCGACATGGGTGGCTTCGGCATGTGCCGCTGAACGCTCGCGCGCAGCCTGGAATGCTCTGGCACAATGCGCGGCTTTCCATCACCGCTGGATGCCCAATGTCCGCACGCAACCCTGTGGTTCGAGTCGAACCGCTGACTCCTCAGTTCGCCGCTGCCGCCCATCAATGGGCGCAGCGTCTCGACTTGCCGGAAATTCAGGACGCGGCCGAATTCGCTTTGCAGATTGGCGCGGACGGCTTGCAGCTGCAGTTGCTCGAGGCGCAGGCACCGGGGCCGGTACGGGTGGATTTCGTCGAGGGAGCCGCAGCGCACCGGCGTCAGTTCGGTGGTGGCAGTGGGCAGATGATCGCCAAGGCCGTGGGCATCCAGCCCGGTATCCGGCCAAGGGTGCTTGATGCTACAGCGGGGCTCGGGCGCGATGCCTTCGTGTTGGCCACGCTGGGCTGTGAAGTGAGCCTGATCGAACGCCAGCCGCTGATTGCCGCGCTGCTGGAGGATGGTCTGGGTCGCGCGGCTGGGCACGCCGAGGTGGGTGCTATCGCCGCGCGGATGACCCTGCTCAAGGGCAATGCCATCGAGCTGCTGACGCAGTGGCAGGGCGAGGCGCCGCAGGTCATCTACCTCGACCCGATGTTTCCCCATCGCGACAAGAGTGCGCTGGTGAAGAAGGAGAT
>DNMQ01000127.1 GCA_003488145.1 Pseudomonas sp. | reverse complement strand
GCCGGCGACAGCAAGTACGGTGATGAGGAGTTCACTCGCGAGATTCGCGAACTAGGCGGCAAGCGATTGTTCCTGCATGCATACGCGCTGAAGGTTCCGCTGCCTGATGGCGGTGAGTTATCCCTGGAGGCGCCCGTCGACGAAATGTGGGCGCGAACGCTGGAGTGTCTCGGTGAGTGAGTACCGGGTTCTGATATTTGATTGGGATGGCACGCTGGTCGACTCGATCGGGCGTATTGTCGAGTCGATACATGTTGCGGCGCAAAATTGTGGTTTGCCGCAGGTCGATGATGCCTCGGTCAAAGGCATCATCGGGTTGGCCTTGCCGGAAGCGATTGGCGTGTTGTATCCGGATCAGGCGGATGTCGCGCTGATCGAGGATTTTCGTCACTGCTATAGCGAGTATTATCTGTCCCTGGAGACCCAGCCTTCAGCTCTTTATCCGGGAGTCGCCGAGGCGCTATCCGAGTTTCGTGACGCCGGGTATATGCTCGCTGTCGCGACTGGAAAGGGGCGTCGCGGCCTTGATCGCGTTTTGGCTGGGCAGGGGTGGGAGGACTTCTTCGATATCACCCGTTGTTCGGATGAGACGGCAAGCAAGCCCGATCCGCTGATGATCCACCAGATTCTTTCTCACTGCGGTGCTCGTCCGGAGCAGGCGCTGATGGTCGGTGATTCGGTGTTTGACCTGCAGATGGCTCATCGCGCGGGTGTGGATGGCGTAGCTGTCGCTTATGGCGCACAGCCACGGCACATCTTGCAGCAGTGTAAGCCGCGCACTGTGATCAATCATTTTTCGGAGCTTGGTGATTGGCTGCGCTCCTTGGCGGTTTCTGAGGTGAATGCAAATGTCGGATGAGTGGAAGGCTCCGGTAGACGAGTCCAAGAATGATCGTAACAGCTGGAAGCTGCTGGAGAAGACGCTGCTTGCAGGGGTTCAGGAGCAGCGGCGCGCTAGGCGCTGGGGTATCTTCTTCAAGTTGTTGACCTTCATTTACCTGTTCGGCGCGCTGGCGCTGTTTTCCCCGGCGCTGCAGTTTGGTTCCAGCAAGGGCGCGGAGGGTAGTCATACGGCGGTCATCAATGTGCGCGGCATGATCGCGGATGAAGAGCCTGCCAGCGCCGATAACGTCGTCGGTGCCTTGCGGGCGGCCTTCGAGGACGCCAATACCAAGGGTGTGGTGCTGCGAATCAACAGTCCGGGGGGCAGTCCGGTGCAGTCGGGCTATATCTATGACGAAATCCGGCGTTTGCGCGGCGAATATCCGGCCATCAAGGTCTATGCGGTGATTACCGACCTGGGGGCGTCGGGTGCGTACTACATCGCTAGCGCCGCGGACGAGATTTATGCTGACAAGTCCAGTTTGGTGGGGTCGATCGGTGTAACCGCGGCCACCTTTGGCTTCGTTGAAACCATGGAAAAGCTCGGCGTCGAGCGGCGTGTCTATACGGCGGGTGAGCACAAGGCTTTTCTGGATCCGTTCCAGCCGGAAAAGCCTGAGGAGATCCAGTTCTGGCGAGGCGTGCTGGCTACCACCCATCAGCAGTTCATCGACAGCGTCAAGCGTGGTCGCGGCGATCGCCTTCAGGAGGAGCAGCATCCGGAGTTGTTCTCAGGTCTGATCTGGTCTGGGGAGCAGGCATTGGAGCTCGGGCTGATCGATGGTTTGGGAAGTACGGCGCATGTCGCGCGCGAGGTGATCGGTGAGCCCGAGCTGGTGGACTTCACTGTCAAAGAGTCGCCGCTGGATCGTTTTACCAAGAAACTTGGTGCTGGCGTCGCCGAACGCTTGGCTATTCTGGTTGGGGTGCAGGGGCCGGTGTTGCGATAGCAGCCGGCTCGCGCTCACGGAACGTCGTAGCCTGCGTTCAGTAGCATGTCCACCAGGCGGATGAGCGGAAGGCCTACCAGGCTGGTGACGTCCTCGCCTTCGGTGGCGCGGAAAAGACTGATGCCTAATCCTTCAGCCTTGAAACTGCCCGCGCAATCGTAGGGCTTTTCAATTCTCAGATAGCGCTCGATTCGGGCTTCATCTAGTTCTCTGAAGTGTACGGTGAACGGTATGCAGTCGGTCTGAATTCTGCCTGTCGCGCTGTCGAGGAGCGCCAGTCCGGTCAGAAATCGGACGCTGTTGCCGCTGGCGGATTGCAGTTGCTGTTTTGCCCGCTCGAAGGTGTGCGGTTTGCCGATAATCTTCGAGTCCAATACTGCAGCCTGATCGGAGCCGATAATCAGGTGATTCGGATACCGCTCGGCAAGCGCTCTGGCCTTCTGCTCGGCGAGTCGGTTTACGAGTTGTTCGGCGCTTTCTCCGGGTAGATGGGTTTCATCGATATCCGGGGCGCAGCTTTCGAACGGCAGTCCCAGCCGGGAGAGCAATTCCTGTCGATAGGGTGAGCTGGATGCAAGCAGCAGGCGGCGCATGATTCCTCCTTTATATATAGGTGCGAGATTGTATGCGTTGCGTCGTGAAGCTGGGCGGAATTCCTTTGACAGGCTGCGGGCGCGTCCCTAGAATGCCGCGCTTATGTTGAAAGGACCGATACCTCCGCACGTTGATCCGCGCAAGCTCGCCGACCGAGCGGCCACCCTAGCCGGTGAGCTGCAATTGTCGCAGCTGAAGCGGCTCGCCGATCCTCTTGAGGATGATCAGGGTGTGGTGCGCGCCAGTTTTGCCTTTGGGCGCGACGAGCAGCGTACTGCGGTTATCCGTAGTCAGCTCGACGTTGAAGTCAAAATGATTTGCCAGCGTTGTCTGGAGCCGGTTGTTCTGCCGATTCACAGCGAATGCGATTACGCGGTTGTGAATGAAGGGGCGAGCAGCCAGCACCTGCCCAAGGGGTACGACGTGCTGGAAGTGGGAGAGGATCCTCTGGATCTGCTGGCGCTGGTCGAAGACGAGCTATTGCTCGCTCTGCCGATTGTTCCACTCCATGACCCTGAAATTTGCCAGCCGCCGGTTGGGCCAGATGAGCCTGAGCCGAGTGAGGACGAGGTAACGCGGTCCAACCCGTTCAGCGTACTGGCGCAGTTAAAGCGTGACCCAAACGTTTAGGAGTTGATCCAAATGGCTGTTCAGCAGAACAAAAAATCCCGTTCCGCCCGTGACATGCGTCGTTCCCATGACGCTCTCGAGCCGAACGCTCTGTCCGTGGAAAAGAGCACCGG
The DNA here is from genome assembly GCA_003488145.1 of Pseudomonas sp. Classification (GTDB taxonomy): domain Bacteria; phylum Pseudomonadota; class Gammaproteobacteria; order Pseudomonadales; family Pseudomonadaceae; genus Stutzerimonas. The sequence goes on along the minus strand of DNMQ01000127.1, from coordinate 2,548 downwards.
TGAAGTTCACCTGCGTCACCACGTTTCCCCGGACGGTTTCTACCGTGGTCGCAAGGTGATCGACAAGGGCGCCGACGAGTAATCCTTGTCCGCTCCGGTCATCGCGATCGATGCAATGGGTGGGGACTTCGGTCCCCACTGCATTGTTCCGGCCAGTCTGTCCTGTCTGGCTGAAAGCCCCTCGCTGCATCTGGTCCTTGTCGGCCAATCTTCCCTTCTCGAACAGCTTGTCGCCCAGCATCCTGGGGTCGATCGTTCGCGCCTGAAAATCGTCGATGCGCCTGAAATCATTGGTATGGCTGAACGCCCGGCTCAGGCATTGCGTGGCAAGCCACGCTCTTCCATGCGTATTGCCCTCGAGCAGGTTCGCGACGGTAAAGCCAATGCTTGTGTAAGCGCCGGTAACACCGGCGCGCTGATGGCATTGGCGCGCCAGGTTCTGAGAACGCTGCCAGGTATCGATCGGCCGGCGATGGTGACAGCGCTCCCTACGCAGGCTGACCCATGCCTGCTGCTGGACCTGGGCGCAAATGTCGATTGCCCGCCCGAGCAGCTTTTCCAGTTTGCTGTCATGGGGGCTGTGGCGGCCGAATCGCTGGGGCGACAGCAGCCTAGGGTCGCGCTGCTGAATGTCGGTACCGAAGAGATCAAGGGCAATCAGCAGGTCAAACAAGCCGCGCTGCTGTTGCAGCAGGCCGCTGATCTCAACTATCAGGGCTTCATCGAGGGGGATGGGCTGTATCGCGGTGAAGCCGACGTGGTCGTATGCGATGGCTTTGTCGGCAACATATTGCTCAAATCCAGCGAGGGATTGGCTGGGATGCTGGTCGCCAGAGTCGAGGCGCTTTTCAAGCGTTCGCTTGGCGCGCGCATTGTCGGTGCTGTCGTATTGCCGTTGTTGCGCCGTCTGCGGGCGGATCTCAATCCGGCTCAGTACAATGGTGCGAGCTTTCTCGGGCTGCAGGGAATTGTCGTCAAGAGTCATGGTAGTGCTGGTGCGGACGGCTTCAAAGCAGCGATCCGGCGCGCGGCGCAGGATGTCGAGCATGATCTCCCTGAGCAACTGAGGAGCAGGCTGGGGCATTTTCTGCAGCCACCTCATTCGTACGATGATGTGGATGATGTGACCGCAGGTGGTGGCCAGCCATCCAACTGAAATTCGCGACGCCGGTCCCTGGCGTATTCTTCAGACGAACAGAACCACAAGAGAGTCGTTTCATGTCCGCATCACTTGCTTTCGTCTTTCCCGGTCAGGGGTCTCAGTCCCTTGGCATGCTGGCCGAGCTGGGTGCCCAGCAAAGCGTGGTCGTCGATACTTTTGCCGAGGCATCTTCGGCGCTCGGGTACGACCTTTGGGCGTTGACCCAGACCGGTCCGGAAGAACAGCTGAATCAGACCGACAAGACCCAGCCGGCGATTCTTGCCGCCTCCATCGCAATCTGGCGTTTGTGGCAGGCAGAAGGCGGCGCGCAGCCCGCATTCGTTGCCGGACACAGCCTCGGCGAGTACTCCGCTCTGGTGGCGGCGGGCAGCCTGCCGTTCGCTGACGCCATCAAGCTGGTTGAATTGCGCGGTCAATTTATGCAGCAGGCAGTGCCGGCCGGGCAGGGCGGCATGGCCGCCATTCTCGGGCTGGAAGATGCCGATGTATTGGCCGCCTGTGCCGAGGCCGCGCAAGGTGAGGTGGTCAGTGCGGTCAACTTCAACGCTCCGGGTCAGGTGGTGATTGCCGGCAGTGCGGCGGCGGTAGAGCGCGCGATCGAAGCGTGCAAGGCCAAAGGTGCCAAGCGTGCGATGGCTTTGCCGGTGAGTGTCCCCTCTCATTGCGATCTGATGCGTCCGGCTGCCGAACGCTTCGCTTCCTCGGTGGAGTCGATCGAATGGCAAGCGCCGCAGATTCCGTTGGTGCAGAACGTCAGCGCAGCAGTCGTCGCGGATCTGGAAGTGCTCAAGCGTGATCTGCTGGCACAGCTCTACAGTCCGGTGCGCTGGGTCGAGTCCATGGTTGCTCTGGGAGACCGTGGCGTCACCTCGCTGGTCGAGTGCGGACCCGGCAAGGTTCTGTCGGGCCTCAACAAACGCTGCGTCAAGGGCGTCAGCACCTACAATCTGGATACCCCCGAGGCCTTCGCGGTCGCTCGTGCCGCATTGGCTTGAACAAGGAGAATGCTATGAATCTGCAAGGTAAGGTGGCGTTGGTAACCGGCGCGAGCCGCGGTATTGGCCAGGCCATTGCCCTTGAGCTGGGCCGCCAGGGCGCGATCGTAATTGGTACTGCGACCACGCCAACCGGCGCCGAGCGCATCGCCGAGACACTGAAGGAAAACGGTATCGAAGGCGCTGGGCTGGTGCTCGATGTTGGCAACGATGAATCTGTCAGCAGCACTCTTGAGCACATTCAGCAGCATCTCGGACAGCCGGCAATTCTGGTCAACAATGCCGGTATTACCCGCGATAACTTGATGCTGCGCATGAAGGATGATGAGTGGCATGACGTCATCAACACCAACCTGAATAGCCTGTATCGCCTTTCCAAGGCCGTGCTGCG
>DNMQ01000275.1 GCA_003488145.1 Pseudomonas sp. | reverse complement strand
TTCGTCGTCACCGTGCTCGCGGTGCCGCTGGCCAAGGTGAATCCGCGACAGGGGCGTTTTCTCAAGCTGCTGCCGGCGATCCTTCTGTACATGACCTACCTCGCGTTGCTGATCGCCGTGCGCGGTGCGCTGGACAAGGGGCGAATCCCGATGGCGCTGGGCCTTTGGTGGGTGCACGGGCTGTTCCTGACGATAGGCCTGTTGATGCTGTACTGGGAGCCGATCAGGCTGCGGATGAAGAAGGGCAGTGCGCAGCGGGAGGTGGCTCGTGGTTAAGCTGGATCGCTACATCGGAGTCCATGTCTTTCTCGCGATTCTGACTGTCCTCGGCATCATCGTGGGTCTGGCTCTGCTATTCGCGTTCATCGATGAATTGAGTGATGTAGAAGGCAGCTACGGGCTGGGCGATGCCCTGCAGTACGTGCTGCTGACGTCGCCTCGGCGTCTGTATGAAATGCTGCCTATGGCGGCACTGATCGGTTGTTTGATCGGCCTTGGCACACTTGCCAGCAGCAGCGAGCTGACCATCATGCGCGCGGCTGGTGTCTCGCTGGGGCGCATCGTGGTGGCGGTGATGAAGCCGATGCTGGTGCTGCTCATTGCCGGCATTCTGATCGGTGAGTACGTTGCGCCAGCGACCGAGGACATCGCCCAGGCACGGCGCTCCCTGGCGCAGGGCGCAGGCGAGGCGCAGAGCAGCAAACGCGGCCTGTGGCATCGGCAGGAGAACGAGTTCGTGCACGTCAACGCCGTGCAGCCCGGCGGCATGCTGGTGGGGGTGACACGTTATCGCTTCGATGACGAGCGCCGCCTGTTGTCGTCCAGTTTTGCCCGTCGCGCCAGCTATCAGGCTGATCACTGGCTGCTCGAGAATATCTCGACCACCCATTTTCGCGGCGATCACACCGAGGTGGTGCGCACGCCGCAGGAGCGCTGGGATGTTCAGCTGACGCCGCAGCTGCTCGGCACGGTGGTGATGGAGCCGGAAGCGCTGTCGATCACCGGCTTGTGGCGCTATATCCACTACCTGGGCGAGCAGGGGTTGAACAACGGTCGTTACTGGCTGGCATTCTGGACCAAGGTGCTGCAGCCGGCCGTCACCGTTGCGCTGGTGCTGCTGGCGATCTCGTTCATCTTCGGGCCGCTGCGCTCGGTCACGCTTGGTCAGCGCATCTTTACCGGCGTAGTGGTCGGCTTCGTATTCCGCATTATTCAGGATTTGCTCGGGCCGGCTAGCCAGGTGTTCGGCTTCTCGCCGTTGCTTGCGGTGGTGCTGCCAGCGGGCATCTGTGCACTCATCGGTGCCTGGTTGCTGCGTCGGGCGGGATGACGGGTGCCTCCGGCGTGAACCGCCGGAGGCGCTGTCGACAAGGTTTAGGTCAGTGTTGGTTCGGTGCGCAGAGCAAAGTCACTTCTTGTGAATGTTCTTCGGTAGCTGAACGGCCTGGCTCTCCGAGTACATGTCGTGCCAGGTGCGGTTCTGTTTGTCGAGCAGCATCCACCAATAACCCATGCCCAGGCACAGCAGCGAAACCAGTGCGATCAGAAAACGCAGAAGCGCCTGCCAAAGATCGATGGCGGTTCCGTCTGCATTCTGGATCCGGATGCCCCAGACCTGCATGCCAAGCGTTTGGCCGCTGTGGGTCCAGAACTTGGCGAAGAAGCCGAACAGGCTGAACAGCAGCAGCGTCGAGAGCAGGGGGTCGATGTCCAGGCGGCCGGCATTCGCGAGCTGGTGCAGCTGTTCGCTGCCGTAGAGCAGTCGCAGCAGCACTTGCTGATAGAGCAGTGTCACTACCATCATCAAGGCGATGCACAGCAGGCTGTCATAGAACATTGCAGCAAGCCGGCGTACCAGGCCGGCGGCGGGAAACTGGCCCTGCGGGCTGAGCAGGTGTCTGCGCATTGGGTGTCTCGATCAAAGAGGTGGGCGGCGCATTCTACGGAAGTGCGCGCATAAAAAAGCCCCTGATGTTGCCATCAGGGGCTTTTCGGAGAAGAGGCTTAGCCCAGGATCTGAACCTGGTCTGCCTGCATGCCCTTTTGACCTTGCACTGCGACGAAACTGACTTTCTGGCCTTCTTTCAGGCTCTTGAAGCCGTTGCCTTCGATCGCGCGGAAGTGCACGAACAGATCCGGACCGCTCTCGGGAGTGATGAAACCAAAACCTTTCTCGTCGTTAAACCACTTGACGGTACCGTTCTGACGATTCGACATGTCTTTGTATCCTTGAAACTCAAAAGTAGAATTGCCCCCGCAGAGCAGGAAGCTGGAACTGGTTGCAAGGAGTAAGAGAGTCGAGCGGAGTAGCGGATCTGAAGATCTACTGCACCAGGTCACGATTCAACAGCGACCCATGCAAACACAGTGGGCACACTCTACGATAACTCGCCAGGGAATGCCAACCCCTCGGAGCCATAGAATTTGCCTGTCCAGGCGGCGCTATTTGGCGCTTTTTGACGTGGCTTTGACTCGCCTTATTCGCTGTTGCGAGAGAGGCAATGCCATGAGTCGACTGCATCGATATCGAGTGTCAGTCTGAGGAAAAGCGATGTAGCTGACGTTGCTTGCCGTGCTGCCGATCCAGATTGTCTGGATGCTTGCATGCGGCTTGGTGCGCTTTGAAGCTTCGCTACGGCGTTAGACTTGCAGGCGATCCGGTTGCCCGTTTCGCTAAGCATGCAGCTTGGCTGCGTTGTAGCGATTCACTGATGGTGCCTCGAGAGAGACTCGAACTCTCACGTTGTTACCAACGGCGGATTTTGAATCCGCTGCGTCTACCGATTCCGCCATCGAGGCACAGTGGGCGCGCAGTATAGGGATGCGCGACGGGGTGGTCAATCGCTTGGCGTGGTCAGGTCGACGTGTTTCGGATAAGATTTGCGCCCTTTCCGCGTCCCGACCTCCGATCCATGCAAGTTGCCGATTTTTTCTTCCAGCTGCCCGATGCCCTGATCGCACGACATCCCCTGGCGGAGCGGCGCGCCAGTCGTCTGCTGGTGCTCGAAGGCGAAACGGGAAAGCTCTCGCATCGCAACTTCGCCGATCTGCTGGACCATGTGCGGCCTGGCGATCTGATGGTGTTCAACAATACCCGGGTGATCCCGGCGCGCCTTTTCGGTCAGAAAGCTACCGGCGGCAAGCTGGAAATCCTTGTCGAAAGGGTAGTCGGCAATCGCAGTGTTCTGGCGCATGTCCGTTCCAGCAAGTCGCCCAAGGCCGGATCGAAGATCCTGCTCGATGGCGGCGGCGAAGCGGAAATGATCGCCCGGCATGATGCGCTGTTCGAACTCAAGTTCGACGAGGATGTTCTGCCGTTGCTCGAGCGCATCGGGCACATGCCATTGCCTCCTTATATAGACAGGCCTGACGACGCCGCCGACCGCGAGCGTTACCAGACCGTCTACGCGCAGCGCGCCGGTGCCGTGGCTGCGCCGACCGCAGGACTGCACTTCGATGAGGCGCTGCTGCAGACGCTGCGTGAGTCTGGCGTGGAAACGGCCTACGTTACCCTTCATGTCGGCGCCGGCACCTTTCAGCCGGTGCGCGTGGAGCGTATCGAAGAGCATCACATGCATCGCGAATGGCTGGAGGTCGGCCAGGATGTCGTCGATGCGGTGGCGGCCTGTCGCTCCCGTGGTGGGCGCGTGATCGCTGTCGGTACTACCAGCGTTCGTTCGCTGGAGACGGCGGCGCGCGATGGTGAACTCAAGCCGTTCAGTGGCGACACCGATATCTTCATCTACCCAGGCAAGAGCTTTCATGTGGTGGATGCGCTGGTCACCAATTTCCATCTGCCTGAATCCACGCTGCTGATGCTGGTTTCCGCCTTCGCCGGTTACCCGGAGACCATGGCGGCCTACGCCGAAGCGGTGGCTCAGCGTTATCGCTTCTTCAGTTACGGCGATGCCATGTTCATCACCCGCAATCCCGCGCCGCGCGGCCCCGAGGAAACCCAATGACTCGCTCCTGCCACATGTCCTTCGAGCTGCTTGCCACCGATGGCAAGGCGCGCCGCGGACGTCTGACCTTTCCGCGCGGCACCGTCGAGACGCCGGCGTTCATGCCAGTGGGCACTTACGGTACCGTCAAAGGCATGCTGCCACGTGACATCGAGGCGATCGGAGCGCAGATCATTCTGGGCAACACCTTCCATCTCTGGTTGCGGCCCGGCACTGAAGTAATCAAGCGCCATGGGGACCTGCACGACTTCATGCAGTGGCAGGGGCCTATCCTCACCGACTCGGGCGGCTTTCAGGTGTTCAGCCTGGGGGCGATGCGCAAGATCAAGGAGGAGGGCGTCTACTTCGCCTCTCCGGTAGATGGCGCAAAAGTCTTCATGGGGCCGGAGGAGTCGATGCAGGTCCAGCGTGACCTGGGCTCGGATATCGTGATGATCTTCGATGAATGCACGCCTTATCCCGCTGACGAGGACGTGGCGCGGCGTTCGATGGAGCTGTCGCTGCGCTGGGCCAAGCGCTCGAAGGCCGCCCATGGCGACAGTCCGGCTGCGTTGTTCGGCATTGTTCAGGGCGGTATGCACGAATCTTTGCGCATGCGCTCGCTGGAAGGGCTTTGCGAGATCGGATTTGACGGCCTGGCGATTGGCGGCCTTTCGGTTGGCGAGCCGAAGGAAGAGATGATCCGTGTGCTGGATTTCCTTCCGCCACAGATGCCAGCGGATAAGCCACGCTATCTGATGGGGGTGGGTAAGCCGGAGGACCTGGTCGAGGGTGTGCGGCGCGGCGTCGATATGTTCGACTGCGTGATGCCAACGCGCAATGCGCGAAATGGGCATCTTTTCGTTGATAGCGGTGTGATCAAGATCCGCAACGCCGTTCACAAACACGACGATTCTCCGCTGGATCCGAGCTGTGACTGTTACACCTGCAAACATTTCTCCCGCGCTTATCTGCATCATCTGGATAAATGCGGCGAAATGCTGGGTAGCATGTTGAATACCATCCATAACCTGCGGCATTACCAGCGGGTGATGGCTGGTTTACGCGACGCCATTCAACAGGGTACATTGGCGGCCTTTGTCGACGCCTTTTATGCCAAGCGCGGTCTGCCAACGCCGCCGCTTGCGTGACGTGCCAGAACAAAATAATCCTTTCTGCAACAGGAGTGCTACATGAGCTTTCTGATTCCCGCCGCCTATGCCCAGGAGGCTGCTGGTCCTGCTGGTACTGGTTTCGAGTGGGTTTTTCTGGTCGGTTTTCTGGTCATCTTCTACCTGATGATCTGGCGTCCCCAGTCCAAGCGTGCCAAGGAACACAAGAACCTGATCGCCGGCCTGCAGAAGGGCGACGAAGTGGTCACTTCCGGCGGTATCGCTGGCAAGGTCACCAAGGTCGCCGATGACTTCGTGGTGATCGAGGTGTCCGACAACGTTGAGCTGAAGTTCCAGAAAGTAGCGATCGCCGCAACGTTGCCCAAGGGCACTCTGAAAGCCATCTGAGCTGACTTCATTCAATATCGACGGGGCGCGCAAGGCGCCCCGCGTCATTAAACGGGCTGCGTCATGCTCAATAGATTCCCTCTCTGGAAATACCTGCTGATTCTGGCAGTGCTCGCGATCGCCTTTATTTACTCTGCTCCCAACCTCTATCCGGATGACCCGGCGATTCAGGTTACCGGTGCCAGCACATCGCAGGAGATCGGCGAGGCAGACCTCGAGCGCATCAGCAAAGCACTCGTGGATGGTGGTATCGCGGTCAAGTCTGCGTCCCTGGACGAGCAGGGCCGAGGTGGCCTTGTGCGTCTCGAGCGTCAGGATGATCAGTTGCCGGCAAAAGATATCGTGCGCCGCGCGCTCGGCGACGCCTACGTAGTTGCGCTCAATCTGGCGCCTACGACTCCCGACTGGTTGCGCAATCTTGGCGCAAGCCCGATGAAGCTTGGTCTGGATCTCTCCGGTGGTGTGCACTTCCTCCTGGAAGTGGACATGGACAAGGCAATTGAAACGCGCCTGAACGTCTCCGAGGGTGAGGTCAAGAGTCTGCTGCGCAAGGAGCGTGTGCGATACCGTAGTCTGCCGAATCTGAAGGATTCGGTGCAGTTGGGCTTTGCCGATGAGGCTACCTTGGATGCCGCCCAATCGCTCATCCGCAAGGAATTTACCGACTTCGAGCTGACGTCCGCAGAACGCAACAGCCAGTACGTGCTGCGTCTGACGCTGACCGAAGCCAAGCTGGCGGAAATTCGCGAGTACTCGATCAAGCAGAACCTGACCACGGTGCGTAATCGCGTCAACGAACTCGGCGTGGCTGAGCCGTTGGTTCAGCGTCAAGGTGCCAATCGGATCGTCGTCGAGCTGCCGGGTGTGCAGGATACGGCCGAGGCCAAACGTATCCTCGGCAAGACGGCGAACCTCGAGTTCCGCCTGGCTGCCGATTCAGATGCATCGCGTGCTTCCACCGAAACCTTCGAGTTCCGCGAAGAGGGCCGCCCGCCGGTTCAGCTTGAGCGCACACTGATCATTACAGGTGATCAGGTGACCGACGCCCAGGCCAGCTACGACGAGAATGGCCGTCCGCAGGTGAATATCCGGCTCGATGGCCACGGCGGCGATCTGATGAATCGCGCCACGCGCAACAATGTCGGGCGCAGCATGGCGGTGATCTTCATCGAGCAGCGGCCGATGACTCGCTATGTGCGGCAGACGGTTGATGGTGTTGAGCAGGAAGTGCGCGTCGAGACCTTCCAGGAAGAAAAGAAGATCATCAGCCTTGCAACTATCCAGTCGCCACTCGGCAGCCAGTTCCGCATCACCGGCCTCGATGGCCAGGGCGAGTCGTCAGAGCTGGCGTTGCTGCTGCGCGCCGGTGGTCTGGCGGCGCCGATGTACTTCGCAGAAGAGCGCACCATCGGCCCGAGCCTGGGCGCTGAAAACATCAAGCTGGGCGTCCAGGCAGCCATGTGGGGCTTCCTCTTCGTCGCCATCTTCATGGTGCTGATCTACAAGTTCTTTGGTGTGTTGGCGACCATTGCGCTGCTGTTCAATATGGTCGTGCTGACAGCCCTGATGTCGATGCTCAATGCCACGCTGACCCTTCCGGGTATTGCCGGTATCGTGTTGACCATGGGTATGGCGGTGGATGCCAACGTGCTGATCTTCTCGCGAATCCGCGAGGAGATCGCCAATGGCATGTCGATCCAGCGCGCCATCCATGAAGGCTTCGATCGGGCCTTCTCGGCGATCGTCGACGGCAACCTGACCACTCTGCTGGTCGGCGGCATCCTGTTCGCCATGGGGACCGGCCCGATCAAGGGTTTCGCGGTCACCCTGTCGATCGGCATCCTGACGTCGATGTTTACCGCAATCATCGTGACGCGCGGCATGGTCAACCTGATCTACGGTGGCCGCGATCTGAAGAAGCTGTGGATTTAAGGGGCTAGCACGATGAAACGCGTAATCAATTTCATGGGTGTCCGCCATGTGGCCTTCGCCCTGACCGTGGTGCTGACCGTTGCGTCACTGGCGAGCCTGATGGTCAAGGGGCTCAACTTCGGGTTGGACTTTACTGGCGGTACACTGATCGAGCTCGGCTATGAGCGCCCGGTTGAACTCGAGCAGGTGCGTGGGCAGCTGGTGCAATCCGGTTTTGGCGACGCTGTAGTGCAGAGTTTCGGTGCGACCACTGACGTGCTGGTGCGCATGCCGGGCGACGATCCTCAGCTGGGAGAGCGCATCGCTGATGCATTGCGGGGCGCTGACAGTGCGAACTCGGTGAGCGTCAAGCGAGTCGAGTTCGTCGGGCCTGCGGTGGGTGAGGAGCTGCGCGACCAGGGTGGCCTGGGCATGCTGCTCGCGCTGGGTGGTATTCTGGTCTACGTGGCCTTTCGCTTTCAGTGGAAGTTCGGTCTCGGTGCCGTGCTGTCGCTGTTCCACGATGTGATCGTCGTTCTCGGGGTGTTCTCCTTTTTCCAGATATCGTTCGATCTCACCGTGCTGGCCGCTGTGCTGGCGGTTATCGGCTATTCGCTGAACGACACAATCGTCATCTTTGACCGGATCCGCGAGAACTTCCGCATGCTGCGCAAGGCGGAGCTGCTGGAAAACATCAATATCTCCACGACGCAAACCTTGCTGCGCACCATGGCAACTTCGGTATCCACGTTGCTGGCTGTCGGTGCGCTCATGGTCTTTGGTGGCGAGAATCTGTGGGGCTTCTCGCTGGCGCTGTTGATCGGCGTTGGGGCAGGCACGTACTCGTCGGTCTATGTCGCTGGCATGCTGCTCGTCTGGCTGAAGCTCACCCGTGACGACCTGATTCCACCAGTGGTGGAAGGGGAAGCGGACGAGCGCCCCTGATCTTCTTCGAACTTCCGCAGCCTAAAGGAGTCCAAGGCTGCGGAACGGGCGCAGCCCGAAGGAAGAGGAAGTCACAGTGAACAAGTCCATGTTGGTCGGTACGGCGCTCGGAGTGGTGGTCGCCACGGCTGGCGGCGCTTTCGCTACTTATAGTCTGGTTGATCGCGGGCCGAAATTCGCCGATGTGCTGGCGGTGGAGCCGATCAAGGAAACCATTCGGACTCCGCGAGAGGTTTGTAAGGATGTCGCGGTGACTCGGCAGAAACCAGTGCAGGATCAGCATCGCATAGCAGGTACAGCAGTGGGTGCGGTGGTTGGTGGCCTGCTCGGCAATCAGGTTGGTGGCGGTACCGGCAAGAAAATTGCGACGGTCGCCGGTGCGGTCGGTGGCGGTTATGCAGGCAATCAGGTGCAGGGCCGCATGCAGGCCAGCAGCACCTATACCACTACCGAAACACGTTGCAGCACGGTAACCGATTCGCACGACAAGATCGTCGGCTACGACGTGAAGTACGACCTCGCCGGCAAGGTGGGTCGCGTACGCATGGATCGTGATCCGGGTAGCCAGATCCCGGTGCAGGATGGACAGTTGTCGCTATCGCAGCAGTGAGTTGAGCGATTGTGCAGCAACAAAAAAAACGCCCCGTTGGGGCGTTTTTTTATGCCGCTATCGTTCTCAGCGCTTGAGAGAAGGTGTCAGGTGCGGCTGGATGATGGTCAGTACCGCCTTGAAGCATTTGGTGTTGCCGGCAACGATCTGACCCTTCTCAAGGAAGTCATGGCCGCCGCTGAAATCGCTCACCAAGCCGCCGGCTTCCTGGATCAGCAGTGCGCCTGCCGCCATGTCCCATTCGGAAAGGCCAAACTCCCAGAACGCATCGAAGCGGCCTGCAGCGACATAAGCCAGGTCGAGGCTTGCGGCGCCGGCACGACGTAGGCCGGAGGTCTGGCCGACCAGGCTGCGGAACATGTTCAGGTAGCTGTCCAGGTTGTCCAGTTGGCCGTCCTTGAACGGAAAGCCCGTGCCGAGGAGGGCGCCGTCCAGGCTCTTGCGCGAGCTGACGCGCAGGCGCCGGCCATTCAGGGCTGCGCCACGGCCGCGGCTTGCGGTGAATTCTTCCTGACGGACCGGATCCAGGACGACGGCATGCTCGAGACGGCCGCGGTATTTGCAGGCGATGCTCACGGCGTAGTGCGGAATGCCGCGCACGAAGTTGGTCGTGCCATCCAGCGGGTCGATGATCCACAGGTAATCGGCGCCGTCACCGCTGCCTTCGAGCAGTCCACCTTCCTCGCCAAGGATGCCGTGATTCGGATAGGCCTTGCGCAGCGCTGCAACGATGCTCTGCTCGGCCGCCTTGTCGATCTCGGTGACGTAATCCTTTGCTTCTTTCTCGTTGACCGAGATTGCATCCAGGCGATCGGTGGAACGGACAATCAGTTCGCCGGCGCTGCGGGCGGCGCGCAGCGCGATATTCAGCATGGGCTGCATGGATCAATTACCTGGTCGTTAAAGAAAGCGCGAAATTCTATCAGGAAAGCGCCGGCGCATGTAGCGTCACGGTGGTGGTTGCAGGGGGCGGCAGATGGCGGATCGGGAGCCGCTTCCTGTAAGCTTTCTGCTCGCTTTCAAGCAGAGAATTATTGTGTCGCTGCAGAACATTCGTGTCGTGCTGGTCAATACCAGTCATGCCGGCAACATCGGTGGTGCGGCTCGCGCCATGAAGAACATGGGGCTTTCGCGCCTGGTATTGGTCGATCCCGAGGATTTCCCGAGTCCCAACGCTGTGGCCAGGGCGTCCGGTGCAACCGACATTCTCGATAGTGCACGGGTCGTTGCAACGCTGGAAGAGGCGCTGGCTGGTTGCAGTCTGGTGCTCGGAACCAGCGCTCGTGATCGGCGCATTCCCTGGCCGTTGCTCGATCCTCGGGAGTGCGCGTCGGTTTCCGTGGAGCAGTCTGCCGGGGGCGGCGAAGTCGCATTGGTATTCGGTCGCGAGTACGCGGGGCTGACCAATGAGGAGTTGCAGCGCTGCCAGTACCACGTCCATATCCCGTCTGATCCACAGTTCAGTTCATTGAATCTCGCTGCTGCCGTGCAGGTGCTTACCTACGAGGTGCGCATGGCCTGGTTGGCCGCCGAGGGGCGGCCAACCAAGGTCGAAAAACTGGAAACCACGGCGATGCTGGATGCCCAGCCCGTGACTGTCGACGAGCTGGAGAATTACTTCGGTCATCTTGAGCAGACTCTGGTGGATATCGGCTTTCTCGATCCGACCAAGCCCAGGCATCTGATGCCCCGATTGCGTCGGCTCTACGGGCGCAGCGGTATCAGCAAGCTGGAAATGAATATCCTGCGCGGTATTCTCACCGAGACACAAAAGGCTGCCCGCGGCGAGCCTCACAAGCGGAGAAGTGATTGATGTTCGAACGCATGCGCGAAGACATTCAGAGCGTTTTCCATCGCGATCCGGCGGCACGCAATGCGTTCGAAGTTCTGACTTGTTATCCGGGGCTGCACGCCATCTGGATTCATCGCCTGTCCCATTGGCTGTGGGTGCATGAATTCAAGTGGCTTGCGCGGATGTCCTCGAATCTGGGGCGCTGGCTGACCGGGGTCGAGATCCATCCGGGTGCCAGGATTGGCCGGCGATTCTTCATTGATCACGGGATGGGCATCGTCATTGGCGAGACCGCGGAAATTGGCGATGACGTGACGCTCTATCACGGCGTGACACTCGGTGGCACCAGCTGGAATAAGGGCAAGCGCCATCCGACGCTTGAAGATGGTGTAATCGTGGGAGCCGGCGCGAAGATCCTTGGGCCGTTCACCGTCGGCGCGGGCGCGAAGATCGGCTCTAATGCGGTGGTTACCCGTGAAGTGCCGCCGGGAGCGACGGCGGTTGGGATTCCGGGGCGGGTGATCGTCAAATCCAGCGATGAGCAGGAAGCCAAGCGCAAGGCCATTGCCGAGAAGATCGGATTCGACGCCTATGGCGTCAGCGAGGATATGCCCGATCCCGTCGCGCGAGCCATTGGGCAGTTGCTGGATCATGTTCAGGCCGTAGAGGAGCGCTTGGAGGGCATGTGTGGCGCGCTCAAGGCGCTGGGCAGCGATTATTGCGCCAAGGACCTTCCGGAGCTGCGAGAAGAAGACTTCGTTGAAGTGAAGTCCGACGCTGGCGATGCCCGCACCTGAAGTGCGCGGGCTGGCAGCAGCTGGTATCATGCCGGCCCGCTGCCTCCGGCCGGGCGTGGTTCCAGACTAAAGACCTACTGAATTAATAGGTCTTATAGTTGACTCAAATACTCGGGAATTGCATAATTGCGCCAAACCGTAATGCTTGGTGCAGACCGATGCGATTAACCACCAAAGGCCGTTATGCCGTGACCGCCATGCTCGATCTGGCGCTGCATGCGCAGCATGGGCCGGTCTCCCTGGCCGATATTTCCGAGCGGCAGGGTATTTCCCTTTCCTATCTCGAGCAGCTCTTCGCGAAGCTGCGCCGCGGCAGCCTGGTGACCAGTGTGCGAGGGCCCGGCGGCGGCTATCAGCTTTCTCGCGACATGGCCGGCATTCAGGTCGCCCAGGTCATCGACGCTGTGAACGAGTCGGTCGATGCCACGCGTTGCCAAGGTCTGGGCGGCTGTCACTCTGGCGATACCTGCCTGACTCACCATCTGTGGTGTGACCTCAGCCAACAGATTCATGAATTCCTCAGCGGCATCAGCCTGGCCGATCTGGTCAAGCGCCAGGACGTGCAGCAGGTCGCCCTGCGCCAAGACATGCGCAAGGCTGGCGGCACTTCGCCGCATATGGACAAGATAGAAACGTCCGCCATCGATTGAGCAGGGCGACTGCCTGATAGGAGATATCTGAATGAAATTGCCGATTTACCTGGACTACTCTGCGACCACACCTGTGGATCCGCGTGTTGCCGCCAAGATGATCGAGTGCCTCACCAACGAAGGCAACTTCGGCAATCCGGCGTCGCGCTCTCATGCCTTTGGCTGGAAAGCCGAGGAAGCCGTGGAGAATGCGCGCCGTCAGGTTGCTGAGCTGGTCAACGCCGATCCCCGCGAAATCGTCTGGACATCCGGTGCAACCGAGTCGGACAACCTGGCCATCAAGGGCGTCGCGCATTTCTATGCGTCCAAGGGCAAGCACATCGTCACCACCAAGATCGAGCACAAGGCGGTACTGGATACCACTCGCCAGCTCGAGCGCGAAGGCTTCGAGGTTACGTATCTCGAGCCGGGCGAGGATGGCATCGTCACGCCGGCGATGGTCGAAGCTGCGCTGCGCGACGACACTATTCTTGTGTCGGTCATGCACGTGAACAACGAGATCGGCACTATCAACGACATCACCGCCATCGGCGAGCTGACCCGTTCTCGCGGCATTCTTTTCCATGTCGATGCGGCGCAGTCGACCGGCAAGGTCGAAATCGATCTGGAGAAGATGAAGGTCGATCTGATGTCCTTCTCCGCTCATAAGACCTATGGGCCGAAGGGTGTGGGTGCGCTGTATGTTCGCCGTAAGCCCCGCGTCCGCCTTGAGGCACAGATGCATGGCGGTGGCCATGAGCGTGGCATGCGTTCCGGTACGCTGGCTACGCACCAGCTGGTCGGCATGGGCGAGGCCTTTCGTATCGCGAAAGACGAAATGGCCCAAGAGAACGAGCGCGTCCGCTCCCTGCGTGATCGCTTCTACAAGCAGGTCGAGCATCTCGAAGAGCTTTATGTGAACGGTAGCCTGACCGCCCGTGTACCGCACAATCTGAACCTCAGCTTCAACTACGTCGAGGGTGAGTCGCTGATCATGGCGCTCAAGGATCTGGCGGTATCGTCTGGCTCCGCCTGTACGTCCGCTTCGCTGGAGCCGTCGTACGTGCTGCGTGCCCTGGGTCGTAACGACGAATTGGCGCATAGCTCCATCCGTTTCACCTTTGGTCGGTTCACTACTGAAGAGGAAATCGACTACGCAGCGCAGAAGGTTTGCGAGGCCGTCACCAAGCTGCGCGAGCTTTCGCCCCTGTGGGACATGTTCAAAGACGGCGTCGACATCTCCAAGGTCGAGTGGCAAGCCCACTGACCGGCGTCAAGCGCCGCACAGCCTGATCTAAGAGGATTGCACCATGGCATACAGCGACAAGGTCATCGACCACTACGAAAATCCGCGCAACGTCGGCAAGTTCGACGCTGAAGACCCGAGCATCGGTACCGGCATGGTAGGTGCGCCGGCATGTGGCGACGTGATGCGTTTGCAGATCAAGGTCAACGAACAGGGCGTCATCGAAGATGCCAAGTTCAAGACCTATGGTTGCGGCTCCGCCATCGCGTCCAGCTCGCTTGCTACCGAGTGGATGAAGGGCAAAACCCTGGAAGAAGCGGAAACCATCAAGAACACGCAGCTGGCTGAAGAGCTGGCGCTGCCGCCGGTGAAGATTCACTGCTCCGTGCTCGCCGAAGATGCGATCAAGGCAGCTGTGCGTGACTACCGCGAAAAGAAAGGTCTGCTTTAAATAGGGAGGTTGCGATGGCTATCACCATGACGCCCGCTGCAGCCCAGCACGTTCGCCGTTCGCTGGACGGGCGAGGCAAGGGTGTAGGTGTGCGACTCGGGGTGCGTACGACCGGGTGTTCTGGCTTGGCGTACGTACTTGAGTTCGTCGACGAAACGGCAGCCGAAGACTCGGTGTTCGAGAGTCATGGGGTCAAGGTGATCATTGATCCCAAGAGCTTGGTATACCTCGACGGTACGGAACTCGACTTCGTTCGCGAAGGGCTCAACGAGGGCTTCAAGTTCAACAACCCGAACGTTCGTGGCGAGTGTGGCTGCGGCGAGAGCTTCAATATCTGAGGACGCCGTGGGTACTCCCTGTCATTTTGCATTGTTCGAGTTGAAGCCCGAGTTCGAGCTGGATCTCGCGTCTCTTGCCGATCGCTATCGAGAGCTTGCTCGCCAGGTTCACCCTGATCGCTTTGCCGACGCTGGCGAAAGCGAGCAGCGTCAGGCCCTTGAGCGCTCCGCCAACCTCAATGAGGCCTACCAGACGCTCAAGAGTCCGAGCCGCCGGGCAAGGTATCTGTTGGCCATCGAGGGGCATGAGGTTCCACTGGAAGCGACTGTTCAGGATCCCGCGTTCCTCATGCAGCAGATGCATTGGCGCGAGGAGCTTGAAGAGCTCCATGAGCAGGCCGATCTGGATGGCGTAGCGGCGTTCAAGTCGCGCTTGAAGCAGGCGCAGCAGGGGCTGAACGAGGATTTCGCCCGCATCTGGCAGGATTCTGAGCGGCGTGCCGATGCTGAGCGTTTGGTTCGACGCATGCAGTTTCCCGACAAGCTGACCCAGGAAGTGCGCCAACTCGAAGAGCGCCTCGACGATTAACCCCGCGCAGCGCCCGGGGTTGTGAGCGATGTCAGACAGCCATGGCCTTACTTCAGATCGCTGAGCCCGCACAC
>DNMQ01000151.1 GCA_003488145.1 Pseudomonas sp. | reverse complement strand
GCACTGAGTAATTCAGACGGGTCTGTCAGTCGACCACCCTTCAGCGGCGGGTGTGTCGAGCGGTCAGCAAAAGACTACGCCGAGCCTGCTTGGTTCAGGCAGAAGGCGACGAAACTCCCGACGAACGGAACGCCTCGCGAGTGCCCGCACCGGGTCGTCAGCGTTGCACTAACGCGCCGCGTCCAGCGCCCTGAGGAGCGCGGCATCGCGCTGGTAAATGTCCGGGCGATAGCGCAGCTGGCCGGTGTCGTCGACGGCCGCGGTCCAGTAGGCCATCAGGATCGGCGTGCGGCGCGCCAGGCGGTACTCGTGGGTCTTGCCGTTCTGCAGCAGTCTGGCGACGGTCTCGCGCTCGTCTTCGTCGAGTAGCAGGTCGACCAGCTGCAGCGCCCCTTCGACGCGCACGCAGCCGGAGCTGAGGGCACGCTCGCTGAGATCGAACAGCGGCTTGCTCGGCGTATCGTGCAGGTACACCGAGAACGGGTTGGCGAAGCGGATTGCCACCTGTCCGAGCGGATTGGCCGGACCTGCCTCCTGGCGCAGCATGATGTTGCGCGGTGCATGCCAGTCGATGCTGGCCGGGTCCAGGTCGTTGCCCTGGGCATCGAGCACGCGCATCCCGTGACGCGCGAGGTAGCCGGCGTCCTCGCGGATCAACGGCAGCTTGTCCTGCTGCAGGATGGTCGGAGGTACGGTCCAGGTGGGGTTAAGCGTGAGTCGGGTGATCTGCGATTTCAGCGGCGGCGTCTGCCGCGCCTGGCGGCCGACCTGGGTGCGTGTCTGCCAGAACGGGCAGCTGTCGCGGTAGTAGATCAGCCGTGCGCCGGCGATATCCACCAGCAGCGATTGCGGCTCAAGGTCACGGCTGATCCAGCGCAGGCGCTCCAGATTGAGACGCACCTGATCGAGACGGCTGGCCGGGCTGACGTTCAATGCAGCCAGAGTGCCGGCGCCGATCACGCCGTCGGCTTCCAGACCATGTCGCGTCTGAAAGCGGCGCACCGCCTCGACCAGCTCGTCGTCGTAGCGCGGCTCCAGCGCCGCCGTACTGGCGGCGCCGGCGAGCAGCATTTCGCGCAGCAGCGGCACACGTTCATCGCTCATTCCGGGTCGCAGCGTCGTGCCGTCCGGCAATGGCCGCCAGGCGGGCAGCGGCGCCAGGCGCAACCGCGCATAGGCGGCGCGCAAGTCGCGGTACAGCGCAAGGGCCGGGCGGGCGCGCTCGAAGGCCTGCGGCAGATCGGTAAGGCCCTGCACGGCGATCTGCAGCAATTGCTGGATATCGTCGCGCTCCGCGGCGTCGGGGCTGCGCCAGATCGGCTCGACNNGTTGCGCGAGCTGCTGCAGCAGACCGTCGAGCGTCGCATAGGAATTCCACACCGGCTGGTGATGCACGGCTGCATAGAATGCCGACAGTCGCTGCAGCGCCTCTGGTTCCAGCCTGTCCGGGATCGCCGTGCAGCGTTCTGGCAGGTTCGTCAGCGCGGTTTCGAGCGGAGTCGGCGGCGCGACGAGCGGCTCTGCCGAGGCCGCGATCGGCGCGAGGCAGAGCCAGACGGCAAGACGAAATGCACATTTTTTGAACAATTTATCGCTCCAGGCCATTCCCGTGACTGCTAGACTGCGCGGCTGTAGGGCCGCCGTTCCGGTGTCTGCCGGCATTCTTTCGGGCCCATAAAAACATATCCTGCCGGGCATTGGGCGCACGTTCGTCCCGTCCGGCTTCGTTGCGCTGCTGCTGTGTTCGGCAGCGAGTATGCGGCGCCGGCCAGACAGGAAGTCGTCAGGCCGGGCCCGACGAGGTTG
Organism: Pseudomonas sp.; assembly: GCA_003488145.1. Classification (GTDB taxonomy): domain Bacteria; phylum Pseudomonadota; class Gammaproteobacteria; order Pseudomonadales; family Pseudomonadaceae; genus Stutzerimonas. The sequence goes on along the minus strand of DNMQ01000151.1, from coordinate 950 downwards.
CTTGCTCGATGATGTCCATGCTTCGACGTGCCTGCCTGGCGGCGGGACTTTTCGTTCTCGCTTCGCCTGTCTGGGCGGCCGGTGCAACCTATCAGCCGATGGTCGACAGCCTGGCCCGATTGGCGCCCACGCTCGATCGCCAGGTTCTGACCCACGCCGTCGCGGCCATGCAATGCGCCGTCAACAACGGTGCAAGTGCTGCCCAGCGTCTGGCGGTGATTGATTTCTCGCTGCCCTCCAGCAAGCGACGGCTGTGGATCTTCGATCTGGAAAAGGAAGAGTTGCTGCTCGAGGACCTGGTCGCCCATGGCCAGAAGTCCGGCGACAACCACGCCACGCAGTTCTCCAATACGGTTGGCAGTCACCAGTCCAGCATCGGGTTGTTCCGCACCGCCGAAAGCTACAGCGGCAAGCATGGCTACTCGCTGCGCATGGACGGTCTGGAGCCGGGAATCAATGACCGCGCCCGCGAGCGCGCCATCGTCATCCACCCGGCGGCTTATGTGAATCCTTCCTGGATCGCCACCCACGGCCGCATCGGCCGCAGCCAGGGCTGCCCGGCGGTACGGCCTGAGGTGGCGCGGATGGTGGTCGATAGCCTCAAGGGCGGCCAGTTCATGTTCTCCTGGTACCCCGACCAGCAATGGCTGCAATCCTCGGCGTATCTCAACTGCAAGCCCAACCAGGTGGCGACCATTCTCGCTGCACGTTCGGGCGGCTGATGCAGCATTCGAATCGTCGCAAGGGTCGGCGTCATCGGCGCAACTGCGGGCTCTGACGCAGGTGCGGTCCGAGCTGGCGTAGGGTGGATCACGCTTCACCGCACCACCGGGCGGGGCCACGGCGGATAAAAGAGAGCCAATTCGCACGGCATAAGCTGCAAGAAAAAGTCTGACGGGGCTTGCGGGCCGTAGGGGGGAGCACGGTTCCACGCGCAACCGGGCCGGGCC
>DNMQ01000427.1 GCA_003488145.1 Pseudomonas sp. | reverse complement strand
TGACCTCCACGGGTCACTTCACCTTCGATCCCGGCTTCATGTCGACCGCCTCTTGCGAGTCCAAGATCACCTACATCGACGGCGACAAGGGCATCCTGCTGCACCGCGGCTACCCGATCGAACAGCTGGCAGAGAAATCCGACTACCTGGAAACCTGCTACCTGCTGCTGAACGGGGAACTGCCGACCGCCGAACAGAAGGCACAGTTCGTCAGCACCGTGAAGAACCACACCATGGTTCACGAGCAGCTGAAATCCTTCCTTAATGGCTTCCGCCGTGACGCTCATCCCATGGCCATCATGTGCGGCGTTGTCGGCGCGCTCTCGGCCTTCTACCACGACTCTCTGGACATCAACGACCCGCACCATCGCGAGATTTCCGCGGTGCGCCTGGTCGCGAAGATGCCGACCATTGCTGCGATGGTCTACAAGTACTCGATCGGCCAGCCGCTGATGTATCCGCGCAACGATCTGAGCTTCTCGGAAAACTTCCTGCACATGATGTTCAACACCCCGTGCGAGATCAAACCGATCAGCCCGGTGCTGGCCAAGGCGATGGATCGCATCTTCATCCTGCACGCCGACCATGAGCAGAACGCCTCGACTTCCACCGTACGCCTCGCCGGCTCCACCGGTGCCAACCCGTTCGCCTGTATCGCAGCCGGCATCGCCGCTCTGTGGGGACCGGCACACGGCGGCGCGAACGAAGCCGTACTGACCATGCTGGACGAGATCGGCGACGTGTCGAACGTCGAGAAATTCCTGGCGAAGGCCAAGGACAAGAACGATCCGTTCAAGCTGATGGGCTTCGGGCATCGCGTCTACAAGAACTTCGACCCGCGCGCAAAGGTCATGAAGCAGACCTGCGACGAGGTGCTGGGCGAGCTGGGTATCAACGATCCGCAGCTGGATCTGGCCATGAAGCTGGAAGAGATTGCTCTCAACGATCCTTACTTCGCCGAGCGCAACCTTTATCCGAACGTGGACTTCTACTCGGGCATCATTCTCAAGGCTATCGGCATTCCGACCAGCATGTTCACCGTCATCTTTGCCTTGGCGCGTACTGTTGGCTGGATTTCCCACTGGAAGGAAATGATCGCCTCCGGCCAGAAGATCGGCCGCCCGCGTCAGCTGTATACCGGCCACACCAAGCGCGACCTGCCGCGTTAAGCGACAACCCCGCGCACGAAAAAGGCTGCCTTGGGGCAGCCTTTTTTGCTTTTCGCATGACCGTTAGCTAGTAGTGCACAGCTTCAAGCCGGAGCCGCCAGAACAACGGGACCGCTAAGCAGCAAACCCAAGACTATCGCTACGCCGTCGCCTGCTCCAGCCAGCCAAGCAGACGAATCGCGTCCGCCCGGCCTTCCCCACAACAAACAGGGTCAGCCGAGAAAGCCGAGCACACCGCCGGCCGCCGCGGGTCTCCAAACAGCGAACAAAGAAAATCAGCGGTCAACTGCACGCACCGCTCCCCCGCACGCTTACCATGAGGCATGCCAGGTATCGAGGAGCTAATTGAGGGGGCGATACAGCAGGCACCGCAACCGGGGCGACAATCCATAAAACTGCCACTCAGTGAAAAAACGCGCGCGATGATAATCCGACAGAAGCGTGCGCACCAGATGGCCATTGCACGCGGCACCGCCTGGAAATACGCTAGCGCGTCAGTATTCCGAGCCCCACAGCCATCATGCCTGTCTGGTTGCAAACCGCCGCCCTACTCTGCTGCTCCAACCTCTTCATGACCTTCGCCTGGTACGGCCACCTGAAGAGCCTGAACGGCAAACCCTGGCTGATCGCCGCACTGATCAGCTGGAGCATCGCCTTCTTCGAATACATGCTGATGGTGCCGGCTAACCGCATCGGCTATACCGAGCTGTCGATCGGCCAGCTAAAGATCATGCAGGAGGTGATCACACTGATGGTGTTCGTGCCCTTCAGCGTGCTGTACATGCAGCAGCCATTGAAGCTGGACTATCTATGGGCAGGGCTTTGCATGGTCGGAGCGGTCTACTTCATTTTTCGCAGCTAGCACTTCTGCCAGGTGACGCCAGGCCTGGCGCTTGGGCATACTGGCGACCCTTTTCCCGACCCTGCAAAGGAATCCAAATGTTCAAGGTCAATGAGTACTTCGATGGCACCGTCAAATCCATCGCCTTCGACATGACTGAAGGCCCGGCCACGATCGGCGTCATGGCGCCAGGTGAATACGAGTTCGGCACCGCCCAACTGGAAGTCATGCACGTAGTTGCCGGCAGCCTGGACGTGAAATTGCCGGGTAGCGATGCCTGGGAAACCTTCGCAAGCGGCAGCCAGTTCACCGTACCGGCGAACAGCAAGTTTCAGCTGAAGGTCAACGTAGATACCGCATATCTGTGCGAGTATCAGTGAAATAAACGCGTGGTGGAGCTGACTCAGCTCCACATGCACTCGCGCGTCAGAAAACGAATTAGCCGAACGCCTTATACATCTGATCGACCCGTATCGACTGATTGAGCCGGGTCAGCTCGCCGGCAATTCGCTCACGCTCGGCTCGCGCCGCCTGCTGCAATTCGGCATATATCCGCGAGAGCTCCTCAAGCGGTTTATGCAGGGCTGGGTCGCTGACACCCGCCTTCCCTATCAATGCGCGACATTGTGCATCCAACGCACCTATAGCCGCCCAGTCCTGCTGAACCAGCGCCTCACGCAAAGCATTCTGGAAAGACGCAAGCGCCTGGAGAGTTGGTTGCATATGCCCTTCCGAAGAGTGTCGATGGCGGAGACTTCAAGATACCCCGCGCAATGATGATCAACCGTGTTGGGCAATACCATCCCAACCGGACTTCACTTCCCGCAACAACCCGGTCACTTCATCGATGATCGCCGAATCGTTCTTCAGGTTCGCCTCGATCAGCCGCGAAGCCATATACGCATAGAGGTTATCCAGGTTAGCCGCGATCTCGCCACCCGCCTCTTGGTTTAAGGCCTCTCGCAGACCGCCGACAATATCGACGGCCTTGCCGATCAGCATGCCCTTCAGCGCCACATCGCCCCGCTCCAGCGCGCCACGTGCCTGCGCAAGACGAGCAAGGCCACCCTCCATCAACATCTGAATGAGACGGTGCGGGCTCGCATCCACAAGCTGCGCATTGGTATTGACCGACTGATACTGCTTCATGGCTGCCATTGCATACATG
>DNMQ01000051.1 GCA_003488145.1 Pseudomonas sp. | reverse complement strand
TTGCCGGTGTCCTTGTTCAGGGCGACCAGCTTGGCATCCAGGGTGCCGAAGATCACCAGATCGCCATACAGCGCGACACCACGGTTGATCACGTCACAGCACGGCATGATGCCGTCGGGCAGGCGGGCATCGTACTGCCACAGTTCCTTGCCGGTACGGGCGTCCAGTGCATATACACGCGAGTAGGAGCCGGTGATGTACATCACGCCGTCCTTGATCAGCGGCTGCGCTTCCTGACCGCGCTGCTTTTCACCGCCGAGAGAGAAGCCCCAAACCGGTCGCAACTGATTGATGTTATTGGTATTCAACGTGTCCAGCGTACTGTAGCGCTGGCCCTGCAAACCCAGACCGTTGGTGACGATCTGATCGGTGGATTTGGCGTCGTTGAGGATTTCCTGGTCGGTTACGGCCCAGGCGTGCAGGCTGGACATCGCCACCGCGGCGCATAGCGCCGTCAAGGCGAAGGGCTTGCGAAGACCGGTGTGCTTCATTGCGGCTACCTCTGCGGGTTCATTGTTATGCCGGGAAATTTTCCCGGTCTGTTGTTGATTCTTGGTTTGCACCGCCTCGCCAACAATTGCCCGCAGTACCGATTTTCCTCCTCCCTTGGTAGCAATACGCCGCCGCAGGCCAAGAAAGACGCGTGATTCCGCCCGCTGCCAATGCCGGGTGGCACCGAAAGTCGCACCTATTCGGCCGGAAAAGACAATTCCGCCGGGCCCACCCTACCCCCTAAAACGGATGCCCCCTCGCTCAGAAGGATAAGAGCCATGCTTCACCCCACCCTGATCATCGCCTTCCTCGTCTTCACACTACAAAGCGCCCATGCGGCCGAACCGATCCGTCTGGGTCTCAACTACCCGAGCACCGGCAACTACAAGTCCGAAGGTCTGGAGCTACGCCGTGGCGCCCTGCTTGCCGTCGACCAGATCAACCAGGGTGGTGGTTTGCTGGGCCGACGCCTGGAGCTGGTCAGCCTGAATTCTGCCGCACGCGCGGAAAAGGCGCGTGCCAACGTCGACCGTTTCGCCAAACAGGGCGCAGCGATGATCTTCGGCGGCGCCAACAGCGAAGAGGCGCTGAGCGCCGGCCAGCGCGCCCGCGAACTCGGACTGCTGTACTTCCCCACCCTCGGCTACGCCAACGAGATCACCGGACGAGACGGCCATCGGCATCTATTCCGCGAATCCAACAGTGCCTGGATGAGCGCGCGGGTACTCGGCGAGTACCTCAGCTGGCACATGCCCAATCGCCGCTATCACTACATCAGCCTCGACGATGCCTGGGGCCACAGCATGGAGCAGGCCCTGCGCGAGGCGACCAAGAGCCGCGACCGCGCACGCCACGGCTACTCGAAGATCGCCGCGCGAGGTGCCCGCCGCGACGACTACCTGAGCGCATTGCAGAAGGCTGCCGCCAGTGATGCGGATGTGCTGGTGATCGTTCTGCTCGGCCAGGATCTGGTGCAGACCATGCGCCTGGCGCACACTCTGGAGCTGGGCAAGCGCATGCAGATCATCGCGCCCAACCTCAACCAGAGCATCGTCGAGCAAGCCGGACCGCTGGTGATGGAAAACGTGATCGGCACCGAAGCCTGGACCTGGCGGGTACCGCAGCGCGAGAAAAGCGAAACCGGTCAGGCGTTCGTCGAGCGCTACATCGCGTTGCATCAGGCCTACCCCGGCAGCACCGCGGCGTCGGCCTACGGCATCGTCCGGCAGTGGGCCGATGCCGTGGGGCGGGCGGGCCGACTGGATAGCGAAGCCGTCATCGCCGCGCTGGAGAACCATCGCTACAGCCTGCTGAAGGACGAGCAGTACTGGCGCGACTTCGACCACCAGAACGTCCAGAGCATCTACGCGGTACGGGTTCGCGATCGCAGCGAGATCATGCAGGATCGCTTCAAGCAGGACTACTTCACCATCATCCATCGCATGGATGGCGAGGAAGCCGCGCCTAGCCTGGACGACTGGCAGCAGGAGCGCGGCGATCAGCTACAGCTGCAGTGACCGGATGCAGCGACTGGAATGGAACACCAATCGGCGCGCCGCGGGCGCGCCTTCACTCGTCGACGCGCTGCAGCGCCATCGCTTCATAGCGCGGATACAGATGGCTGACGCTACGGATCAGCTCATAGCGGGTCAGGCTGATGCCGGCGAAGCGCTCGGGAATCGGGCTCTGGATCACCTCGTTCATGTCCGCCCCGCCGTTGGCGGCTTTTCGCAACAAGCCGTCCAGCCAGCCGAGGTAGTCACGCATCTGCAAGAACGGTGCGGCATCGTCGGCCACCGGGCCGTGGCCGGCGACCAGCCGCTTCCAGGGCAATGCCTCGAGCGTATCCAGATCCTCCAGCCAGACATCCAGGCCTGGACTGTTGGGCGTGGTCAGCGCGCGCTGGTAGAACAGGATGTCGCCGGCGAAGAGTACGCCGCTGCGTTCGTCGAGAATGGCCAGATCGGCCCCGGTATGACCACGCAACGCCAGCAGACGCAGGGAACGCCCGCCGATTTCCAGCTTGCCGGGCGCCAGGGTCTCGGATGGCAGCACCACTTCCGTACCGCGCATCCAGTCACCTACCAGGCGGTACATGTTCTCGGCCATGGCATTGCCCTGCTCGCGCAACAGCTCGGTCGTGCCAGCGAGCGCAGCGATGGGCACGTCGGCAAATGCCTGGTTGCCGAGGACGTGGTCGGGGTGATGATGAGTCAGCAGCAGCTTGATGACCGGGCGATCGGTAACGCTCGCGATGGCCGCGCGCATCGCCTCGCCATAACGCCGCGACGGGCCGCTGTCGATCACCACCACGCCGGCCGCGGTGACGATGAAGCCGGTGTTGACGATATTGCCGCCGTTGGCCTTGTCGAAGTTGTCGGTCGAGCCTTCCAGCAGCCACACGTCATCGGCAATCTGCCGCGGCTGCAGCGTGTAACGCAGCTCGGCGTATGCGGGCAGGGTCAGACAGAACGCGAACATCAGGAGCAACAGGCGCATGACGCCTCCTTGGCTTGGTTGCTGGCTCTCGGAGAAAACGCGGGCTGGTCAGCTCAGAGCGCGGCTTCGAACTCGTTGCCGTTGTTGTCGCGCAGCCACAGGCGGGTGTCCTGCGCGCCCTTCACTTCCAGGCTCAGACTCGGGTTTTCGGCGACCGCCGGATACAGTTCCAGCTCCGCCAGGACCTGACCGTCGGCATCGCGCAACTCGGCCTGGTTGAGAAAGAATTCGGGAATGCCGCCGACCAGGCCGTTATCCATCGGATGGGAGACCTGCAGGCGCAAACGACTGAAATCGCCGCGGGCGAAGCGCCCACCGATGACCTCACCGAGGCGGTCTTCCCAGCCTGGCTGGGCACGCACCACGCTCGGCGCCGTACAGCCGCCACCAGCAGCATCGACCTTGGCCGAACCGATGTGCCAGACGCCATCACGGGTCAGCACCGCCGCACGGATCGGTGTTGCCTGTTCCACGCGTATGCGGATGGCGACCAGCGGCACGACCTGCTCGCCGGGCGTGAAGGTGAAAATACGTGGAATGGGATTGAGGTCGGCCCAGGCCTCGATACGCACCACCTCGTCACCGAGGGCTCTGGCATCGATGTGCACCGGCACCTGTCGCGAATCCTCGGCGAATGGCGGCACCTGGACCTTTACGCGCTCGTCGAACACATAGGGCTCGCTGTTGAGTAAGCCCTTGTGGTGGTATTCCCACATCACCGATTGCAGCGGATCGGCCTCCGCCGCCAGGGCGCTCGGCGCGTGAAAGGCCATCAGCAGCAGCAAGACTCGGACGCTCATGTCGGCTCCTCGAACAGCGATCCGCAGCGGGATCGGCATGGCGCGACCGGTCAGCGCCCGGCCACGTCGCTCTCCACATCCTGGTACAACCCGGGCAGCTCGTAGCTCAAGCCGTAGCTGGCGTAGAGCTTTTCCAGCTCGCCTTCGAGAATCAGCGGCTCCAGCACTTCTTCCAGCGCATAGGCCAGCTGCCGGTTGGATTCATGCACCGCCATGCCAAGATCCCATACCCGCTTGCCCATGTTCGGGTAAGCGTTCTCGGCGAGTTTCAGGTGCTTGTCGTCGGCCTGCTCGAGCAGCCACTCGATCTCCGCGCGCATGGCCATGGTGGCGTCCACCTCGCCCTGCTGCAGCGCAGCGAATGCCTCGCGGATGCTCGGGTAGTGGTGGGTGTGCTTCGCCAGTCGACCCTCGAATACCGAAGACAGGTAGAACGAGGGTACGCTGTCCACTTCGACGCCGATCGGGTGATATTGAAAGACCGCCACGCTCGGCACCTCGTCGATGCGGCGGTCGTCATACGCGGTCTGCCAGCGCTCGCGCTGGTAGGGCGCGAACATCACCACCAGCTCGTTGATCACTTCACCCAGCTCGTTGCGCTTGTAGGCGAACTCGCGGTCGTAGGGCACACGCAGCATCACGTCTGCCAGCACACCAGGCCGCAGGTAGTGGCCCTTCCAGATGAAGTTGCG
>DNMQ01000274.1:3569-9192 GCA_003488145.1 Pseudomonas sp. | reverse complement strand
GCGCGGATGCTCTGGGCCGTACGGCAGAAGCGTAATTACCCGATCGTGGTGGTACTGACGCTGATGTTTGGTGCGGACGTGCTGATCCTGGTCGGCCTGCTGCAGGACAACGATGCGCTGCAGCGCCAGGGCGTGCTCGCCGGGCTGTGGCTGGTCGCGGCGCTGATGGCGCTGATCGGCGGCCGGGTGATTCCGTTCTTCACTCAGCGCGGCCTGGGCAAGGTCGAGGCGGTCAAGCCCTGGGTCTGGCTGGATGTCGCCCTGCTGGTGGGCACCGGGATCGTCGCGCTGCTGCACGCCTTCGGCGTCGCCCTGCAGCCGCATCCGCTGCTGGGCCTGCTGTTCGTCGCCATCGGCATCGGCCATCTGCTGCGCCTGGCGCGCTGGTACGACCACGGCATCTGGAAGGTCGGCCTGCTCTGGTCGCTGCACTTGGCGATGCTCTGGCTAGTGGTCGCGGCATTCGGCCTGGCGCTCTGGCATTTCGGTCTGCTGGCGCAGTCCAGCCCTTCGCTGCATGCGCTGAGCGTCGGCTCCATGGGCGGATTGATCCTGGCGATGATTGCCCGCGTGACCCTCGGCCACACCGGCCGGCCGCTGCAGTTGCCGGCGGGCATCATTGGCGCCTTCGTGCTGTTCAATCTGGGCACGGCCGCGCGGGTATTTCTCTCCGTCATCTGGCCGGTCGGCGGTCTGTGGCTAGCGGCGGCCTGCTGGGCGGCGGCCTTCGCCCTGTATGTCTGGCGCTACGCGCCGATGCTGGTCGCACCGCGGGTCGACGGCCATCCGGGCTGAGCACCGAATCGTTTCACCGGGGCAGGTGCCCGTCGCGCCTGCTCGTCAATACCAAGCCTTAGAACCGCTGCCGCGAGGCGGCTTGTGACTCGGCGTGCGCCGAGCTCGGAGATGATGATGAAAAGCGAGTTTCAGGATCGTCTGGCTGTCGTCACCGGCGCCAGTTCCGGAATCGGTCTGGCGTTGTGCGCGGCCTTGCTGCAGCGCGGTGCTCGGGTGCTGGCGATGTCACGCAGCATCGGCGGTCTCGAACCGCTGCTGGAAACCCACGCCGACCAGCTGCAGTGGCTGAGCGGCGATGTCACCTCGGCTGAAGATCTGGCCCAGCTGGCGCGCCGTGCCGCGCAGATGGGACCGGTGCACTACCTGGTGCCCAACGCCGGTATCGCCGAGCTGGCCGATGGCCTGGACATGGCCGCCTTCGATCGGCAGTGGGCGGTCAATGGAGCCGGTGCGCTGAACACCTTCGCTGCGTTGCGCACCGAGCTGGCCAAGCCGGCCTCGGTGGTCTTTGTCGGCACCTTCCTGATCCGCTCGACCTTCCCCGGGCTGGCGGCCTACATCGCCAGCAAGGCGGCGTTGGCGGCGCAGGCGCGCACGCTGGCGGTGGAGTTCGCGCCGCTGGATGTACGCATCAACATGGTTTCGCCCGGCCCGACCGCCACCGCCATCTGGGGCTCGCTGGGGCTCAACGACGATCAGCTCGAAGCGGTCGCCGAGGGCGTCACCAAGCGTCTGTTGCCGGGGCATTTCCTCGAGTCGGCGGCGGTGGCCAACGTCATCCTGTTCCAGCTGTCCCAGGGCGCGCGCGGCGTGTTCGGTCAGGACTGGGTGGTGGATAACGGTTACACCGTCAGCTGAGGTGTAGTGCATGTGGTTCAAGTGGAAGAACAGCGCGACGCGCCTGGAGCAGGAGCTGAATGCGCTGCAGGTCAGTCACGCCGAACAGGCGGCGCGCGTCGCCGCGTTGGAGCAGCAGCTGCAGGCGGCAGAGGCTGCCAGCCAGCAGCGCCAGCGACAGCTCGACTATTACCGGGGTGTGTCGGAAAGGCTGATTCGCTTCAGCACCTCCGTGGCCCATCTCGGCGAGTCGTTCGAGTTCCTCACCGGGCAGTTGGGCGATAACAAGGCCCGTGCCGGCGAGGTCGCCGCCGCGGCGCTGAGCAACCAGAAGCATTTCGGCGAGCTGCAGGGCAAGGCCGCCGAGATGGAGGACGGCCTCGGCCTGGCCTCGCGCAAGGTCGATACCCTTGCCGAGCGCTCGCAGGAGATCAACGGCATCGTCGATCTCATCAGCGGCATCGCCAGCCAGACCAACCTGCTGGCGCTGAATGCCGCGATCGAGGCGGCGCGTGCCGGCGAGGCCGGGCGTGGTTTCGCGGTTGTCGCCGGGGAGATTCGTAGCCTGGCGGAAAAGACCGCGCTGGCGACCGATGACATCGTGCGCAAGATTGGCGAAGTGCAGGCCGAAATCCGCAATGTGCATGACTACATCCAGCTGCAGGGCAGCCACGCCAAGGGCTTCAGTCGAACCACCGAGGTGGCGGTCGAGGCGATGCGTACGCTCTATCACCTGGCCGGGGCGATGCGTGGCAGCAGCGCCGCGTCTTCCTTCCGTGCCGGCATCGAGCTGGCCAATCTCGACGAGCTGTCACTGAAGTTCGTGGTGTACAACCACCTGCTGAGCGACCAGGCACAGCCGATTCCACAGCTGCCGAGCGAGCGCGACTGTCGTTTCGGCCGCTGGTATTACGGCGAAGGCAACCGCGACATCCAGGCGCTGGACTGCTTCCGGCAGATCGAGCGGCCCCACACGGCGGTGCATGCCCAGGGGCAGGCGGCGCTGGATGCATTCGCTCAGGACGCCCTGGAAAGCGCGTTGCGCCACCTGGGGCAGATGGAGGAAGCAAACCTGGAGGTGATGCGCATCGTCACCGCCGTGGTCGATCAGTACGAGCAAGGGGCGAGTCGCGCGGCCTGATGGTACAGACGCCCGCGTTTTCGCTCGTGATGTCGTTGGTGCAAAAATATTGCGCTTATCGAGCAATACTATTCGTTAGATAACATTTAAAGCGCCGCAGACAATGCGCACGCATTCCGTCTGCGCGGCAATCCGCCGCGCTCGATATGAACCGATCCCAGGAGGAGCGGCGAGCGGATGCGGCGTGCCGGTCCGTCGACCATTGCCTGCGCTGCGCTGGCAGATCTCGATGTTCGTTCCCTGGCGCCCGCGTCGGCCGCCTGGCGAGCATGAGCGAACTGCACAACAGTCCCGAACCGATTGCCTACAACTACCACGTGGTGCGCCAGTTCACCCTGATGACGCTGGTCTGGGGTGTGCTCGGCATGGGCCTCGGCGTATTCATCGCCGCTCAGCTGGTGTGGCCGCAGCTGAACTTCGACCTGCCCTGGACCAGCTTCGGCCGGCTGCGACCGATCCACACCAATCTGGTGATCTTCGCCTTCGGTGGCGGCGCGTTGTTCGCCTCGTCCTTCTACATCGTTCAGCGCACCAGCCATGCCCGGCTGATCTCCGATCGGCTGGCGGCGCTGGTGTTTTGGGGCTGGCAGGCAGCCTGCGTGGCAATGCCGATCAGCTACGCGCTGGGCTACACCACGTCCAAGGAATACGCCGAGATGGAGTGGCCGATCGCACTCTGGGTGACGCTGATCTGGGTGCTCTACGCCTATCTGTTCTTCGGCACCATCGCCCGCCGGCGCATCCGGCACATCTATGTCGGCAACTGGTTCTTCGGCGCCTTCATCATCGTCACCGGCATGGTGCACATCATCAACCACGCGCTGGTGCCGGTAGGGCCGCTCAAGTCCTACTCGCTGTATTCGGGCGCCACCGATGCGATGGTGCAGTGGTGGTACGGGCACAGCGTGGTGGGCTTCATCCTCTCGGTCGGCTTTCTCGGGATGATGTACTACTTCGTGCCCAAACAGGCGGGGCGGCCGATCTACTCGTACCGTCTGTCTATCGTGCATTTCTGGGCGATCATCTCGATCTACATCTGGGCCGGCCCGCACCATCTGCACTACACCGCGCTGCCGGACTGGGCGCAGAGCCTGGGCATGGTGATGTCGATCATCCTGCTGGCGCCGAGCTGGGGCGGCATGATCAACGGCATGATGACCCTTTCCGGTGCCTGGCATAAGTTGCGCACCGACCCGATCCTGCGCTTCCTGGTGGTCTCGCTGGCGTTCTACGGCATGTCGACCTTCGAAGGCCCGATGATGGCGATCAAGACGGTCAACGCGCTGTCGCACTACACCGACTGGACCATCGGCCACGTACACGCCGGGGCGCTGGGCTGGGTGGCGATGATCTCCATCGGCTCGCTGTACCACCTGATTCCGCGGCTGTGGGGGCGCGAGCAGATGCACAGCATCGGTCTGATCAATGCTCACTTCTGGCTGGCGACCATCGGCACGGTGCTCTACATCGCCTCGATGTGGGTCAACGGCATCACCCAGGGCCTGATGTGGCGGGCGATCAACGAAGACGGCACGCTGACCTATTCCTTCGTCGAGGCGCTGGAAGCCAGCCATCCCGGCTACATCGTGCGCATGGCCGGCGGCGCCATCTTCGCCAGCGGCATGGTGCTGATGGCGCTGAACACCTGGCTGACCGTGCGCACCCGCCGCGACGAGCGCGTGCCGCAGGCAGCGCCGCTGCTGGCCAGCTGAACGCCCGGGCAGCTATCTCGCTCAAAACCGGTCCAGGGACGGACCGCTCCACCGCCCGCCGGGCGGTCTCTCCGATTTCGACACAAGCAGGACCAATGCACGACTCTTTCGCCCTCTGGATTCGCTCGTTCCTTCCCGCCCCGCTGAATGCTTCGCCGAAGGAGTGGTTGCGCGCCGCCCTCGGCGTCGCCATCGTCATGCCGCTGGTGTTCTGCAGCGGCTACATGCTGGTCGGCAGTTCGTTGACCCTGCAGATCATGGGGCCAGCCGGCGCCTCGGCGGTGCTGGTGTTCGTCGCCTCGTCCAGCCCGTTCGCCCAGCCATGGGCGGTTCTGGTTGGCAATCTGCTGGCGGCGCTGATCGGCATCAGTCTGGGCATGAGCGGCTTGCCCAGTATCGCCTCGCTGGCGCTGGCGGCTTGCCTGTCGCTGCTCTGTCTGTTCTATCTGCGCTGCCTGCATCCGCCGAGCATCGCGCTGGCGCTGGTGGCGGCGGTGGGCAGCCCGGAGCTGCATCAGCTGGGTTACGCGCTGGTCGGGCCAGTGCTGTTCTATTCGGCGCTCCTGGTGACGGTCGCGCTGGTCTACAACAACCTGACCGGGCATCCCTATCCGAAGCCGCGGCTGAGCCGCGAGAACAGTCATCACACCCGCGACCTGCCGCCGGGCGAGCGCATGAGCTTCACCCATGACGACGTTGACCGGGCGCTGCAGGAATTCGGCGAGTATGTCGACGTCACCCGTGACGACCTCGAACGACTGATCAAGCAGACCGAGAAGCACGCCCTGCGGCGCAGCATGGGCGAGATCACCGCGGCGCACGTGATGTCACGCGATCTGTACTGGCACACGCCGGATACCTTCATCGAGCAGGCCTGGCAGACCCTGCAGGTGCACCGGCTGCGCTCGCTGCCGGTGGTGCAGGGCGACGACCATCGGCTGGTCGGCATCGTCACCCAGGTGGACCTGCTCAAGCACTTCCACCCGCGGCCCGGGCGGCTCAGTTTCGGTCAGCTGAACTTCCTGCGCGGCACCAAGCTACGCGCGATCATGAGTTCGCCAGTAGTCTCGGTGACCGCCGATACGCACATGGTCGAACTGGTTTATCTACTCTCGGATCGCGGCCTGCACTGCCT
>DNMQ01000274.1:0-3464 GCA_003488145.1 Pseudomonas sp. | reverse complement strand
CGCTGGACCACGCGGGTGCGAAAGTAGCCGCGGCCGCCGCATTGCACCAGATACTGCAAGGCCAGCGGCCCGAGGCTGAATGACAGCGCGGCGCGGGTGTATTCGGGCAGCGCCTGGTTATGCTGCTTGCGAAATGCCGGCCCCCAATCGACGTACAGATACGGCGTTGGATTCTGCGCCTGCACCACCTGGATCAGCTTTTCCTCCAGCAGCTGTTCGACCTGCAGACCGGGCAGGTACTCCGGCTGGTGCACCAGTGCGGCGTCGAGCACGCCGAGGTCGAGCTTCTTCTGCAGCTCTTCGCCGCTGCCCACTTCCAGTCGCACGGCGTGGCCCGGCAGCGCTTGCCGCAGGCGCTGGACCCAGGCCAGCATCAGCGGGTTGCACAGGCTCACCTCGGCGCCGAGCGTGAGCAGTTCGCCATAACCCCGTGGCAGCGGCAGGTCGCGCCGCGCGGCCTCCCAGGTCTGCACCAGCTGGCGAGCATAGGCGGCAAAGCGCTCGCCATCGGCCGTCAGCCGCGCCCCGGCGCGATTGCGTACGAACAGCCGGCAGCTCAGCTGGTTTTCCAGGTTCTGTATGCGCGCGGTGACGGCCGTCTGGGTGATGTGCAGGCGCTCGGCCGTGGCGATGAAGCTGCCGCTGCGAATGATCTCGAGAAAGGTGCGGGCGAGATCAATATCCATGGTCGACCTTAAATGCAGTGAACGTGACGGAACCGATGATTGTAGGGGGTTGTGACCGTCGTGGGGGCGCCCACCTTGAATCGGTGGGCGATCCGCTCACGATCAGTGCGAGGTGCCTTCGGCGAACTCGATCTTGTTGCCGACGTTGTACTTGCCGGAGGGCTTGTTCATCGGGATGCGTTTGACCTCCTCCAGCGTCTTGGCGTCGTAGACGAGCAGGGCGCCGTCGGTGTCCCAGACGCTGAGCAGGGCGTAGCGGCCGTCGTTGGTGAACTCGACGTGGGCGGCGTTCTTGCCCGGCATCGGGCGCAGGGTGTGGGCGACTTCCAGGGTCTGCTTGTCGATCAGGTGCACGGCGTCGTTGTTCGGGCCGAAGAACACGTCGGTCCAGGCGTAGGGCGAGTTGGCCTGGCTACGCATGAAGAAGCCTGGGCCTTCGGTGGGAATCTCCTTGATCAGCTTCCAGGTTTCCAGGTCCAGCACCGAGATCAGTCCCTTGCTGACGTTGGGCGTGGCGAACACCCACTTGCCGTCGCGTTTCCAGTAGATGCCCGAACCCAGGTGCGGCATGCCCGGCAGCGGGATATCGGTGACCGCCTTGCCGGTATCCAGGTCGATCACCTGGCCGCCGTGGGCCTTGCGCGAGGTGGCCAGCAGGTGGCGGTAGTCGGGGGTGAAGGAGAAGTCGTCGAGGAAGTCGGCGGCCTCGATGCGCCGGGGTTCGAAGGTCGGCTCGCCGGCATAGGAGAGCTCCCAGGCCTCTTTCACGTCCTTAAGCGCGACCACGAAGCTGTCGCGCGGTGGCGCGGTGTACACGGCGCTGACCCGTGACGGCGTGCCATCCTGGCCGACGGTGGGGATGTGCTTGACCAGCGACAGGTCGCGGGCATCGAGCAGAACCAGATTGCCCGGCAGGTAGTTGCCCACCAGCACCCAGCGGCCGTCGTTGCTCACCGCCAGGTTGCGCGTGTTCAGCCCGGCGCGGACCTCGGCGATCATGCTCAGGTTGTGCAGGTCGTAGACGCTGATCCAGCCGTCGCGGGAGGCGAAGTAGACGAAGCGGCCGTCCGGCGAGAACTTCGGTCCGCCGTGCAGGGCGAAGTGCGACTGGAAGTTCGCCAGCTCCTCGAAACGATCGCCGTCCAGCACCCGGACGTGGTGATTGCCGGCTTCCACCACCACGAACAGGTTGAGCGGGTCGGCGCCGTGCTGCGGGGTCGTTGGCAGCGTGGCGACGTCCTTGAGAATCCGATGGCTAGCGCGGATGTCGGCGTCGCTCCAGGTGGGCGGCACGGCAGAGGGCTGATAGAGGTAGTCGACCAGGCCGGTGATCTGCGCTTCGTTAAGCATGTGGGAATAGGCGGCCATCTGGCTCGCCGGGCGGCCGTCGCGAATCACCGCCTGGGCTTCGGCCGGCTTGATGCGGCTGAGGCTTTCCGGCAACAGCGCCGGGCCGGCGCCGCCGAGACGATTGACGCCGTGGCAGCTCTGGCAGTGCTGTTCGTACAGCGCCTGACTGTCGGCTGGCTGGGTCGCCGCGGCAGCCCGCGGAATGGCCAGGTCGAGGGCGACGAAGGTGGCCGCCGGCAGCGCGGCGGCCAGCAGCAGGGCGGGTATCAGTTGCATAAGGCCTCCGTTTGCGCGGCTGGATCACCGTGCAGCCGCGCCGGATGCTGGACCTGGCGCTCGGCGAACAGGCCGACCACTCGGCCGATCACGGTCAGGGTCGGCGGCGTGAGGTGCTGCTCGTCGGCCATGCTCGGCAGCTGGCGCAGCGTGCAGCGCACCACCTGCTGGTTCTCCCGGGTGCCGTTACCGATCAGTGCGGCGGGCGTGTCCACCGGCAGGCCGGCGGCGATCAGGTTGCGCGAGATCTCGCCGAGGCTGGCCAGCCCCATGTAGAACACCAGCGTCTGTCCGCCCTGAGCCAGGGCGTCCCAGGGCAGGTGCAGCTCGCCGTTGGTCTGCAGGTGGCCGGTGATGAACTGGCAGGAATGCGCCAGATCGCGGTGAGTCAGCGGGATGCCGGCATAGGTGCTGCAGCCGGCCGCGGCGGTGATGCCCGGCACCACCTGGCAGTCGATACCGCGCTGCAGAAGGAATTCGAGTTCCTCGGCACCGCGGCCGAAGATGAACGGGTCGCCGCCCTTGAGCCGCACCACGCGCTTGTTCTGCAGGGCCAGGTCGGCCAGCAGTTGGTTGATCTCCGGCTGCGGCAGGCTGTGGTAGCCACTGGTCTTGCCGACGTAATGGCGGCTGCAGTCGGCCGGCAGCAACGCCATCAACCCGTCGCTGACCAGGCGGTCGTAGACCACCGCGTCGGCCTGTTGCAACAGGCTCCAGGCACGCAGTGTGAGCAGGCCGGGGTCGCCCGGTCCGGCGCCGACCAGAGCGACTTCGCCCGGGGCGAACGCGGCGCTCAGCGAGGCGGGAAATGTGAGTGGCTGGTCCATGCGGTGCTCCTGAATTCTCATCGGGCTTACGGAGTGCGTTGCTGCGGCGCTTGGTCGGCCGCTCGATCGGTCAGATGGCGATGCTGGGAATGCGCTCGGCGGCGGGTAGGCCGATCTCCTCGTCGGAGAGGTAGCAGCCCGGGTCTTCGGCCCACAGATCGCCCTGCGCCCAGGCGCGGGTACGGGTGTTGCCGTTGCAGCTCGCCAGCCAGCGGCAGTCGGCACAGCGACCGCCGACCGCGCGCGGATGCTGGCGCAGCTCCTGCAGCAGCGGCGCCGGCTCGTTCAGCCAGATGTCGCTGAAGCGCTGGCGGCGCACGTTGCC
>DNMQ01000076.1:3658-4250 GCA_003488145.1 Pseudomonas sp. | reverse complement strand
CAACCGCGCGAGTTGCCAGGCTCAATTGGCGCTCTAACACTCATCTTTCTGAGGGGAATCGCATCATGTCCGTCGATCTCGCACATATCCGCCAAGTCATGGCCGAGGCTGACTGCCTGTACACCGAGGAGCAAGTCGAAGCGGCGATCGCCAAGGTTGCCGAAACCATCAACGCCGAGCTGGCCGAGCGCAATCCGGTGGTGTTCTGCGTCATGAATGGCGGGCTGATCTTCTCCGGCAAATTGGTGCCGAAGCTGAACTTCCCCCTCGAGCTGTCCTACCTGCATGCGACCCGTTACCGCAACGAGACCAGCGGCGGCGAGCTGTTCTGGAAGGCCAAGCCGGAGATTTCCTTCATCGATCGCGACGTGCTGATCATCGATGACATCCTGGATGAGGGGCACACGCTGGGCGCAATCATCGATTTCTGTCGTCATGCCGGGGCTGCCGCCGTGCATACCGCCGTGCTGATCGACAAGGACCACCAGCGCAAGGCGCGCCCGGATCTGAAAGCGGACTACGTTGGGCTCAGCTGCATCGACCGCTATATCTTTGGTTACGGGATGGACTACAAGGGCTACTGGCGCAACGC
>DNMQ01000076.1:0-3609 GCA_003488145.1 Pseudomonas sp. | reverse complement strand
CGGATTGGGCTGCCTTATCGGCGTGATGAATACTACTTTCGGATAACCAGCCGACATTTCTCCATTCCAACCGCACGAAAGGCTCTGCGGCGGGCTTTGCGCTGCTAGCGTTCACGGCTAAGCTCAGAACGTCCTTAATACGCATGGCCGAACGAAATCACGCTGAAAGCCACTGCTGTAAAGGCTATTAGCACTAAAGGATTACAAGCTAAATCAAACCTTAGTGCGCTTAACCCTCCTTCTACGTCTGGGTAGGGTTGACGCACTTCGAACCAACCAGGAGCGCCTCATGACAAAAACAACAAGGCAAGGAATCTTCCAGCCGAAGTCTCTAGCTCTCGCCGTTGCGCTGGGCACTGCTGCACCTGCTTATGCCGTCAGTTTCAACATCGGGGAAATAGAAGGTCAGTTCGACTCGTCCATGTCTGTAGGGGCCAGTTGGGCGATGGACAAGCCCGACATGGACTTGGTCGGCGAAGCCAACGGCGGCACTGGCTACACTCAGACCGGAGACGATGGTCGGCTGAACTTCAAGCGTGGCGAGACCTTTTCCAAGATTTTCAAAGGTGTGCATGACCTTGAATTGCGCTACCGCGACAGTGGTGCCTTCGTTCGTGGTAAATACTGGTACGACTTTGAACTGAAGGACGAAAGCCGCCTGCATAAGGAGATCAGCGACAGCGGCCGCAAGGAAGCCGCGCAATCCTCCGGTGCCGAGATCCTCGACGCCTTCCTCTACCACAACTACTCCATCAGCGATCTGCCGGGTACGGTGCGGGTCGGTCGGCAGGTGGTGAGCTGGGGTGAGAGCACCTTCATCGGTAACTCGATCAACTCCATCAACCCCCTTGATGCCGCCGCTTTCCGCCGTCCTGGTGCGGAAATCAAGGAAGGCCTGATTCCAGTCAATATGCTGTACGTCTCCCAGAGCCTCACGGACCGGCTGAGTATGGAGACCTTTTATCAACTGGAATGGGATCAGACAATTGTTGATAACTGTGGCACTTTCTTCTCCTCGGCTGATGTGGCGGCCAATGGTTGTAACGACAATTACCATATCCTCAATAGTGAGTTGGTTGGCCTGCTGGGCGGTGTGGATGCACTGAATGATGCAATGGCTGCGCTGGCACCTGTCGGTACGGCTGACGTCGGCCTGAACTATAGCCAGGAAGGCATGCTGGTTCGTCGCGGCAAGAACAATACGGCGCGCGACGATGGCCAGTGGGGACTGGCCTTGCGCTGGCAGGGTGATAATACCGAGTACGGCGCCTACTTCATGAACTACCACAGTCGTACGCCCTTCCTTAGCATGCAGAATGCGGATGCGGCGGCGCTGGCGGGTATACCGGGCGCCATGCAGAGCATCTATAACGCCTTGGGCATAAGCCAGCTCGGTCAGGTAGCTTGGGGCACCTCGGGGGCGGCTTGGGGGCCTGGCGGCCCAGGTCCTAACTACAATGCTGCATTAGGTGCTCAAGCCCAAACCCTGGCAGCCGCAGCAGTGGCGGTCGGCAACGGTCGTTACTTCATGGACTATCCCGAAGATATCCGTCTCTACGGCCTGAGCTTCTCCACCGTACTACCCACCGGCACTGCCTGGCAGGGTGAGCTCAGCTACCGTCCGAACGCTCCGGTGCAGATCAACACTCAGCAGATGACCCTGGCTCTGGCCAACGTGGTGACGGGCGGGTCGGCGCCAGGCGCCATTCAGCAAGGGTACGACCGCAAGGAAATCACTCAGATTCAGACCACGTTCACTCATTTCTTCGATCAGGTTCTGGGAGCTTCGCGCCTGACGCTGGTAGGTGAGGTTGGTTTTGCTCATGTCGGCGGCCTTGAGGGCAAGAGCAAGAACCGTTATGGGCGCGATCCGATTTACGGCATCACTGGAAGTGCCGTGGATCCGAATGAAACCTCTTTGGCGCGTTATGGTGATCATGGTTTCACCACTGCCAACTCTTGGGGTTATCGTGCGCGCGGCATACTGGAGTATCCCAATGCCATTGCTGGCATCAACCTCAAGCCCAGCCTGTCATTCTCCCACGACGTAGACGGCTATGGCCCCAACGGCCTGTTCAATGAAGGGGCCAAGGCGGTCAGCATCGGTCTCGACGCCGAGTACCAGAATATGTACACGGCCAGCCTCTCCTATACGGACTTCTTCGGTGGCGACTACAACATGCTGGTTGACCGCGACTTCCTCGCGTTCAGCGTGGGCGTGAACTTCTAAGGAGATCAGCCTGACGTCCGGCCGGCGAGGAAGCGCCGGCCGGACGATAGCGGTAGGCATGGCCTCCGGCCGTATAACAAGATCAAGAGGAACTGGAATCGTATGAAAACAACAAGAAAGCTATTCAGTGTCTTGGCCTTCTCCCTGCTCGCGAGCAGTGTGATGGCTGCCGTTTCCCCAGAAGAAGCCGCCAAGCTCGGTACATCGCTGACGCCGCTGGGCGCAGAAAAAGCCGGTAACGCCGACGGCAGCATCCCTGAGTGGACCGGTGGTCTCAAGACCGACGCGGCCCCCCTCAACAATGGGCATCTGACTAACCCGTTCAAGGACGAGCAGCCGAAGTTCGTCATCACCGCGCAGAACGCCGAACAGTACAAGGACAAGCTGACCGCAGGTCAGATGGCCATGTTCAAGCGCTATCCGGAAACCTACAAGATTCGCGTGTTCCCGACTCATCGTTCGGTCGCCGTACCGGATGAGATCTATGAGGCTGCGAAGAAGAGTGCCGTGAATACCGAACTCGTCGAGGGCGGCAACGGTATCGCCAACTTCACCGACAGCCGTTATTACGCATTCCCGATTCCGAAGAATGGTCTGGAAGTGGTGTGGAACCATATCACCCGCTATCGCGGTGGCAACGTCCGTCGCAATATCGTCCAGGCTACCCCGCAAACCAACGGTAGCTACACCATGGTTCACTTCGAGGACGAAGTGGCGTTCCCGCTGGGTATGACTGATCTGGATCCCGAGCGCGCCAAGAACGCGCTGCTTTTCTTCAAACAGCGGGTGACTGCGCCGTCTCGCCTGGCAGGTAACGTCCTGCTGGTGCACGACTCGCTGGATCAGGTCAAAGAGCCCCGTCAGGCCTGGATCTACAACGCTGGCCAGCGTCGGGTACGCCGCGCGCCGCAAGTTGCATACGACGGGCCGGGTACCGCTTCGGACGGTATGCGCACCACGGATAACTTCGATATGTTCAGCGGCGCACCTGATCGCTACGACTGGAAGTTGATCGGCAAGAAAGAGCTGTACATCCCGTACAACAGCTATGAAATCGCCTCCAGCGAACTGAAGTACGACGACGTCATCAAGGCTGGCCACGTCAATCAGGATCTGGCGCGTTACGAGCTACACCGCGTCTGGGAGATTGAAGCCACGCTCAAGAGCGGCGAGCGCAACATCTACGCCAAGCGCCGTTTCTTCGTCGACGAGGATAGCTGGACCATCGTCCAGTCGGAGCTGTACGACGGTCGTGGTCAGCTTTGGCGTGTAGGCGAGGCCCACTCGCTGCAGTACTACCAGCACAAGGTGCCGGCTTACGCGTTCGAAGCGCTCTACGACATCATCTCCGGCCGTTACATCGCGATCGGCATGAGCAA
>DNMQ01000273.1 GCA_003488145.1 Pseudomonas sp. | reverse complement strand
CACTGGTCGACCATCGTCAAGGGTCTCAAGTGGATGCTCAAGAGCGATGCGCCGCTGCTGGTCAATCCCAAGCCCAGCTGGCACAAACTCTCCTGGTTCGCCGAGTTCATCGGCTCGATTCCCCACTACCGGCAGAACACCATCGAAACCGCACGGCTGGCCATCGCCGCGCGCGAGCACCTGTTCGCCTGGGCAGAAGCCGAAGGCATCGACTTCGACCTGAAGAAGAAGGGCATCCTGCACATCTACCGCGACAAGGCCGGTTTCGAGCATGCCGGGCTGGTCTCACGCCTGCTCGCTGAAGGCTGCCTACCACGGCGCAGCGTGACGCCGGAGGAAATGCGTGCCATCGAGCCGACCCTGGCCGGCACCTACTACGGTGGCTACTTCACCGAGTGCGATTCCACCGGCGACATCCACAAGTTCACCCATGGCCTGGCCACGGCGATCGAGCGGCTCGGGGTGCGTTGTTTGTATGGCGAGGACGTGCAGGCGGTGGCCACTGACGGCAAGCGCGCGACCGTGACGCTGGGCGGCGTTGCCGGTGGCGAGCGGCTGGAGTTCGACGGCCTGGTGATCTGCGCCGGCACCGCCAGCCGCGATCTCGCCGCGCAGCTCGGCGACCGGGTGAACATCTATCCGGTCAAGGGCTACTCGATCACCGTCAACCTGGCCGACGAAGTCAGCCGCGCCTCGGCACCCATCGTCAGCCTGCTCGACGACGAGACCAAGCTGGTCAGCAGTCGCCTCGGTGATGATCGCTTCCGCGTCGCCGGCACCGCCGAGTTCAACGGCTACAACCGCGACATCCGTGCCGATCGCATCCGCCCGCTGGTGGACTGGGTCAACCAGTGCTTCCCCGGTGTGAACACCCGCAGCGTAGTGCCCTGGGCCGGCCTGCGGCCGATGATGCCGAACATGATGCCCAAGGTCGGCCGCGGCAGCGCGCCATGTGTGTTCTACAACACCGGCCACGGCCACCTTGGCTGGACGCTGAGCGCTATCACCGCGGACATGATCGGTGACGTCGTGGCGCAAAGCCTGGGCCGGCCGGCTCCGGTCGCATCCGGGCAGACAGCCGATCGCCTAATGCGGCGGTCGTAGGGTGGAAGACGGCGAAGCCTCTTCCACCGCTGCGGCGCCTATCTAATCATCTTCCCGTCCCGCTCGGCCGCATGCGGACGCCGCTTCAGCTCGGATGTTTCAAGCTGTACATCCGGCATTCGGCCAGCAGCGCCAGCAGGTTGGGGTCGCGCTCCTTGGCCTTGAGGAACACCACGCCGATATGCTGCTGCAGGTGATAACGCGCCTGTAGTGGGATCAGCCGCACCCGCGATTCGTAGACCATGCCCACCCGCCCCGGCAGCAGCGCGTAGCCGACCCCCGAATTGACCATGCTGAGCAGGGTGAAGATGTCGTTCACCTGCATCGCCACCTTCGGCTCGAAGCCCGCCAGCTGGAACACCCGGTTGCCGTCCTGGTGGGTGGCGAAGCCCTGCGACAGGGTGATGAAGGTGGCATCGCGCAGGTCGCTGAGGTCCACCTCGCTCTGATTGGCGAAGGGCGAGTCGGCCGGCGCGGCGAGGAAGATGTCGTCGGAAAACAGCTGCACCTGGGCGCAGTCCGGGTCAGCCACGCTTTCGTTGAGCGACACCAGAATGGCGTCGAGCTCCATGTTCTTCAGCTTGTAGAGCAGGTCGACGTTGGAGCCCAGGATCAGGTCGATGTTGAGTTCGCTGCGGCGCAGTTTCAGACCCATGATCAGCTGCGGCACGGTCTTCACCGTCAGCGAATACAGCGCGCCGAGCTTGAAGCGCTCGGCCGAGAAGCCGGCCGCTTCGCGGGTCTGGCGCACCGTCTCGAGGACGTCCTTGACCAGCTGCTGGGCGCGCTCTTCCAGCACGTAGGCGCTTTCCAGCGGGATCAGGTTGCGCCCCTCGTGCTTGAACAGCGGGCAGCGCAGCGCGCTTTCCAGGGAATGGATGGCGCGGTGCACGCTGACGTTGCTGGTGTTCAGCTCCACCGCGGCCTTGCCCAGATTGCCGCTGCGCATGAAGGCCAGGAACACTTCCAGCTTCTTCAGGGTCAGTTCTTCGTCGATCTGCATGGCGTTGGCTCCGCGGGCGGGTCGACGATTATGCCGGACGAGGGCGCACTGCGGCGCCTCACCAGCGCAGCAGGCGCGGCCCGAGCAGTGCACCGAGCACGCCAGGCAGCAACATGCCGAGCAGGTACCAGAGCGCCCAGAACGGCACCGCCATCTCCGGGCAGTGCAGGCTGTAGGCGAGCGCCGCGATGCTGCCAGCGAGCAGACCGGCAGCGCCGCCGGCCAGGCGCGGGCGCGTCGGCGCCAGCCCGCGCAACGCCCAGAACGCGGCGATGAAGGCGGGGATCGACAGCAGCGCGATGTTTGCCAGGCACTCGCGCCAGGTGTTGCCGAGCAGCAGTGGCACGCGCGCGTCGGCCGGGGCGGTAATCAGAATCACCAGTGCGGCGACCCAGACGATCACTACCGGCACCGCCAGCAGCAGCCAGCTGCGATCTACCCGCGTGCCGGGGCGGGCCAGGCGCATGGTCAGCAACAGCGCTCCGAAGAGCAAGGTCGCCGGCAGTGCCAGCTTGGCCCAGAACAGCGGCGTGGTGGCGATCACCGCCAGGTCTGCGCGGATGCCATAACCCGTCACTATCAGCAACAGCGCGCCGGCCAGGCCGCACAGCAGCGCCGTGGCGAAGCGCTTGGCGACGACGTGCCGGTCCACCGGTGCAACCTCGCTGGCGAGCAGGGCGATCAGGTCATCGGTTTTCATGCGCCACCTCGAATCTTCGCCGCCAGGGCCTTGAGCCCGCGATGGATGCCGACCTTGATCGCCGAGCTGGAAAGCCCGGTCAGACGTGCGGTTTCTTCCACCGAGCGGCCCTCCAGTTTGACGTGAACGATGGGTAGTCGCTGGCGTGGCGGCAGCTGCTGCAGCAGCGTGCCTAGGTCGCGGCGGGCCTCGGCCTGCTCGTTGTCCTGGACGGCGAGCAGCTCGTCGGCCTCGTCCAGCCAGTCCGTCTGCGCCGCCTGGCGACCACGGGCGCGGTAGTGGTCGGCCAGCTTGTAGCGACAGATCGCCTGCACCCAGACCGTCAGCGGCTGCTCCGCGCGATAGGTCTGCCGCGCATTGTGCACCGCCAGCAGTACCTCCTGCAGAACGTCTTCCAGCTCGCTCGACTGCGACAGGCGGCGACGCAGAAAACCGCGCAAATGGCCGCCGAGCTGATCAAGGAATGCCCGATAGGCCCTCGCATCGCCATCGAGCCCGCGCAGCAGCAGCGCGCGCAGCTCGTTCTCGCGGGCCTGGAGTGTCTCCTGAGAGGTAGTTCGTTCCATCGGCTGCTCTGGTTACAGGTGGAACCGCGAAATGTCCGCCGCCCGTCGGCCAGGGTCACGGTAGGGACGTCGCGAGGAAATCTCAAAATAATTTTTCGCTGGCTGTAACCACCACGACTGACGCAGCGAATTACCTCACGAGCCATCTGCAGATTCGCCGATGGCCACTCAACGATGCGGAGAATCCAACATGAAGGCTCTCAACCTTGCGGCTGCCGCCATTGCCCTGGCTTCGATCGCCGCGGGCGCTCAGGCAGGCGAGAACGACAAAGGCGACATGGAAAAATGCTACGGCGTCGCGCTTTCCGGACAGAACGATTGCAAGGCCGGTGCCGGCACCAGCTGCGCCGGCAGTGCCAAGCGCGATTATCAGGGCAACGCCTGGAAACTGGTGCCCGCCGGCACCTGCACCTCGATCGAGACGCCCAAGGGGATGGGCTCGCTGACGCCGGTCGAGCGCTGAGCGTAGCGTGCCGGCCATGCAGATTCTCGGAGCCGGACTAGGGCTAAAACCCGAGCATTACACGGACGCCTGCGCCTGCGTGGCGGACGGGCTGTGGTTCGAGGTCCATCCGGAAAACTACATGGTCGGCGGTGGCCCGCGGCTCGACTGGCTGGAGGCAGTGGGCGCGCGGCACCCGCTGTCGCTACACGGTGTGTCGCTGTCGCTGGCTGCCGACTGTGCGCCGGACGAGACGCACCTGCAGCGACTCAAGGCGCTGGCCGAGCGTGTGCGGCCGGCGCTGATCTCTGAACACCTGGCCTGGTCGAGCTGGCGCGGCAACTACCATCCCGACCTGTTGCCGTTTCCGCGCACGACGGCTGCGCTGCGGCGAATCGTGGCGAACGTCGAGCGGACCCAGGAGGTGCTTGGGCAGCGCATCGCCATCGAGAATCCCAGCCATTACCTGCGCTTCGAGCAACATGAGTGGGACGAGATCGATTTTCTCGCCGAGCTCAGCCAGCGCACCGGCTGCGGCTTGCTGCTGGACGTCAACAACGTGCAGGTCAGCGCGCACAACCTGGGTTTCGATGCCGACGCGTACCTGTGGCGTTTTCCCGCCGCGCCGATCATGGAGGTCCACCTGGCCGGGCACAGCCAGGATGACGCATCCTCGCTGCTGATCGACTCCCACGATGCACCGGTGGACGCGGCGGTCTGGGCACTTTATCGGCAACTGATCGAGCGTATCGGCCCGCGCCCGACGCTGATCGAACGCGACGACCAGCTGCCGGCTTTCGAGACGCTGCTGGTCGAGCGCGCTCGTGCCCAGCAGACGCTCGATGAAGTGGGGGGCTGGCAATGAGCGGCTCGCTGGCGGCATTTCAGGACGCCTTCGTTGCGGCGCTGACCGGCGTGCCCGATAGTGCGGCGGGCGAGGTCGCTGCGCTGGTCGGGCAGCCGGGTTTCGCGGTCTACCGCAACACGCTGGCCAAGGGCTGTGTCGATGCACTGCGCGCCAATTTCCCTGCCGTCGAACGACTGGTGGGGGAGGAGTGGTTTGCTGCCGCCGCGGCGCTGTACGCGCGCGAGAAGCCGCCGCGCCGTGGCCCTTTGCTTGAGTACGGTGAGGATTTTCCGGCCTTCCTGCAGGATTTCGAACCGGCGCGCGCGCTTCCCTATCTGACTGGCGTCGCGCAGCTGGACCGGCTCTGGTTAGAGGTATTCAGCGCCGTGGAACAACCGGTCCTTACGCTCGCTGCCTTGGCGAAACGAACCCCGAAGCAGCTTGCCTGGCAGGCGCTCGTTCCGCGCGCCGCGCTGCGTTGGCGGTGGTTCGCCGAGCTGCCGGTTTTCAGCATCTGGAGTTGCACCCGTGAAGGACGCGTGGTGCCGGCAGAGCTGGTCTGGCAAGGCGAAGGGGCACTGCTGAGCCGAAACGCCGGCTGCATCGGCTGGCAGCCACTCGAGCGCGGCGGCTGTACCTTCCTCGACGCCTGTGCCGCTGGCCGCTGGCTGGAGCAGGCCTCGGAACAGGCGCTGGCGGCTCAACCGCAACTCGACTTCAACGACCTGCTAGGCCGGCTGCTGGCGGCAGGCGCGTTCGCCGCGCTGGTGCCGACGACGCCGTCCACATGAGGAACCGTCATGAACGCCATGCACAACCTGCCGCTGCGTCTGCGTCAGCAATGGAACGCGGTCGCGCAGCGGTTGCAGCAACTGCTCGGCGATTCGCTGCTGAATCTGCTGGCACGCTTGGCCATTGCGGCGATCTTCCTGCTCTCTGGGCGCACCAAGGTGAGCGGGGTGCTGGACATCACCCCGGGCACGTTCGAGCTGTTTCGCAGCGAATACGCATTGCCTTTGCTGCCACCGTCCATCGCGGCGCACCTGGCGACCTATGCCGAGCATCTTTTCCCGCTGCTGCTGGTGCTCGGTCTGTTCACGCGGCTGTCGGCGTTGGCACTGCTGCTGATGACGCTGGTGATCCAGCTGTTCGTCTACCCGGACGCCTGGTCGACTCACCTGAGCTGGGCGGCGCTGCTACTACTGCTGATAGGTCGAGGCGCCGGCCGGCTCTCGCTCGATCACCTGTTGGGGATTCGCTAGCGCCGGCCTTGAATCGCCACGTCAGGCAGGCACGACGTCCTCATCCTCGGGAATCTCATCGGTGACGAATACGCGAGCGTGATCGCTCTGCGCATCTTCGATGCGCAGGCCGAAATACAGGGCGTCGTTGGCGTCCCAGAACGCCTCGACCTGCTCAAGCGAGGCCTGCTCCAGCAGGACCTGACCGGTGTGTTCGAGGATGATGGAATAGCGGCGATTGGCGGACATGAAAGTGACTCTGATCATCGGAAGGGCTGCATCCGCAGCTGTGATGTCATTTTGTCACTTCAGCAGGCTTAATCCCTGCCCGTTCATCGGCCGCCAGCCTTTGGCTGCCGAACGGTTGTGCCTGCTTGGATGGGTTCGAATCGCTAGTCGTTCAGCTATTGCGCCAGAAGAAGTTAAACCTGCCGATTATAGAAAGTGTCGCTAACGTATTTGCTGATAGCAATTCAATTCAAGATGCTTATTCCAAATTGATGGCCAAGAAAACCAATAAACATGCTGATCCAATAAACCATAAGGCTGATGCAAGTGAAGTAAAGCCATACGGCTAGGCCGTTACCAATAGCTGGTCGTTTTAAGCCGAGGGTATATTGAAAACTATATCTATGCATTCGGCAAAAACTATCAAAGGGACTATGCGACTCCCATTCTACATTGGGTTTAGTAGAAAAATACGGGTCGAGCCGACGAATTCCATGAAAGCAGATGTAGATCCCGTTGAAGCCCCCAATGACGGCAAGCAGGATCCAAGAAAAAACTATGATTCGTTCAAGTATCGAGGCGTCACTCATCTTGTGGTTGCCAAAAACTCATGTGTATGAACGCGCTAAGAGCGGTCATTCAAGAATATTTATGCCGAATTGATGGCCAAGAAAGCCGATAAACATACTTATCCAATAAATAATAAGACTGATGCACGTAAAATAAAGCCATGCGGCTATGCCGTTGCTAATATCTGGCCGTTTTACGCCAAAAGTATATTGAAAGCTATATCGATGCATTCGACAGATACTATCAAAGGGGTTATGTGACTCCCATTCAATATTTGCTAATTGAGAAAAGTATTGGTCAAGTCGACGAATACCATGGAAGCAGATGTAGATTCCGTTGAATCCGCCGGCTACGAATAGCACTAGCCACCCGAGAAAGAAAATTCGTTCTAATATCGAAACGTCGCTCATCTGTTCACTCTTTGATAAATAATATCGCCGACATATTCGCCAAAGCCTCCGCCGCCCGACCCGCCGTAATAGGCCCCGGCAGCAGCGCCAGCGATTGCGGTGACTGCGAGAGCAGAAGCTCCGAACGTCACGTCGAACGCAAGCGCGATCCCTCCTACAAAAGCGGTGGCTACTTTGGCTCCTGCAATATCTCCTGCTGCGCCTCCGCCCGCATTGATCCGTTGCCCAAGCTACGGAGCCTCGCCTCTTTCAGTAATCGCAGAAGCGTTATGCAGGATCGATTTTGTAGATAGGCCGAGCGTAGTCTTGATGCTGTCGTAGTTTCGGATATTGATGATTGAAAGGGTCAGGCGACCCAGCGAGTGCTAGGCAATGGCCCCGGCGCTTCGTGGCGTGCTGGTAGCCAGCCGTTCCACATTCTGGTTGTCCTCAATAGCACGCCATTGCTCGACCAGCTCCGGCAGGTCCGGCCGCTCCGCGTGCTCCCCAAAGACGCTGCGCATTGACACCATCCGCTCCGCCTGAGCAAGCAGGCGCTGCTGTGCGCGAGACAATGCGGGGCTTTGTTCGGCTCGAACGCGTTCGCCCTGCTCCACCGCATCGGCGTAGATGGCGCGCAGTTCAAGATCCGTCTTGCCGTAGAAACGCATTACCCCCCTGCGCCTGATCTCCCAGCGGAATTCATTGAAGGAGCGCGCTTGCCAGCTTTCCAGCAGCTGCGCGGTACTCAGGACTTGGGCATAAATGTCGTGAACCTCAGCGTCGGTGAACAGCCTGCCGTTGCGCTGCTCTACGCTGACAGTCCAGCGCAGCAGGTTGGCCAGCGCCGCTCGCGCATAGCCGCTGTCGCTCGAATGTTGAGAACCTGCGAGCGCAACGCGCTTCGGCATATCTCCATCCAGACCGATTTCGCCGATGGTACGAGCGCAGGTCTGCTCGGCAATCATCGCGCAGCCCGGCTGCCACAGAATCGCCGTCTCGCTGCCCGCGCCGGGCTTGCGTGGCATGAAATGCCATTGCTCCCCGTGATGCTCGTAGGGATCACCTTGAAGGTTCACGATGCCCGCGAGCAGCAGCGCAATGCCGAGAGCCGGTGAGCTATACACCAGAGCTGCACCGGGGAGTGCCAGCCTCCATTCGGCATCCATCCACGGCAGTGGAAGCGCAGGTATTGGGTCGTTGTGATTGACGATACGGTGATGCGCAAGAGGGCGGGCGGCCTTGACGAAGGTTGCGTCGCCCGCGCGTGGGGCGCCGAAGGTGTAGAGGATTACCTTAGGTTTGGTGGGCTTGCGCCGTAGCCATTCGGCCAGTAGGAGTGCAATGGCCCCGCCTAAGCTGTGGC
The DNA here is from genome assembly GCA_003488145.1 of Pseudomonas sp. Lineage (GTDB taxonomy): Bacteria > Pseudomonadota > Gammaproteobacteria > Pseudomonadales > Pseudomonadaceae > Stutzerimonas. The sequence goes on along the minus strand of DNMQ01000273.1, from coordinate 3,952 downwards.
CACATATGATCAGCGTTTGTTCGCCGGTATAAAAGGCGTTTAGGTAGCGCTCTAAGAATGGCTTTGCAGCCTGAAATCCTTTGTAGAAGCCGCGGTGTGCTTGGCCTTCACCTTCTTCGTATGGCACCTGGCGGGCATCTGCATCTCGGCTGGCGTCGGCCAGAAACTCCTGTGTACCGCGGACGGAAATCAATACGATCTTGTCGTTATGGGTGATGAACGCTTGGGTGTTGGTACTTGTTTCGTTATCCGTATCGTGCAAGAAGTGCACATCTTCGGGATTTCGCCAGCCCTCCTGTGCTTCCTTTTCATAGCGCGCCGGATCGTAAGGCATGATTTCGAGGCGCTTCGAATAAGGCACTTCTTCACAGAGTAGGTGATAGGGGGACGCGGTGTTGAATTGTGTTGGCTGAATCCGGCGTCCTAGCTGGTTCTGAAATACGTGTCCGATGCTGCCAAGCGCTGAATAGGGTGGCGGTGCTGAAGAGTAAGGATTGGTAGAGGTGCTGAATGGGGCGTAGGCGAAAGCGCTCATGACCGCAAGGTGATAGGCATTCAGCGCGCAGAAATCAGCGCCGCGGGAAAGCAACGGACTGTAGGCACGTAGCGCCTTTATCTCGATGACATGGCGCCTGTTACAACCAAGAGCAACGCCTGGCTGGTCTGCTGCTGAGCCTGCGTTTTGTTTTAGTGCCGATGGTGTCGTCCAATTTTCGTCTGGTGTCGGAAGATGACCTTTGCTCGCTACGAAATCGCTGACTTCGGCTCGTATGAAATAAGCGTCTTCTTTTGCTGCGCGTTCTCGCGCTAGATAGGTTTGTCCATCAGTGCGTCGAGGCCCTGCGGGTGATTGTTCCGCTGCGATTTGTATAGCTGTCAGCGGTACCTTGAAAACCTCTCTAATAGAAAGCTCTTCGTACCAAGGATTAATGAAGGTCGTTGCGGGTTGCGATAGTTCGAGCACCATAATGCCAGGATGTACATCCGTTATGTGAGCGAAGCCATCGCTATCTAAAAGCCCCTCGTTAACTTGGCCTTGATTATCAAATAGCCTGTAAGGCAATCCAGCGTAAGGTGAGCCCTCTCCATGCTCATCCACAAGGCGGAAGCTAACCCAAGCGTTTTTCAAAGGGCAGCTTAGTTGCTCTGTTGTTCCGGTCATCCTTGGTTATTCCGTGCAATTTGGATAAATGGTGCACTCTTTGTTGTTGTTTCTGTATGTCTTAAACACTGGGGGATCTTGGCACTGCTGCCAGCCCTCCTTAGGTAGGCACGGCCTCCACCCTTCGGGAAATTCTATCCAAGTATTATCCCGATAAGGTTTTTCTCTAGGACTTACCGTAAAGGTCAACATGACGGTCTGCTGGGATAGCTGTTTTCTGTTTAGTCGAGCTCCTGCTCCCTTGCAACTAAGTATTTTTGATATTTCTAGGTTTAGCCTGCTTTCTTGGAATAACCATGAGCACTCAGAGCGTATCGGTTCAGGGCGGCCAGGTAGATTGTTGTCATCCTCGGTAGTCGGTTTCGCAACTACCAGCAGTTCGCCGTTATCGTAAGTTTGTTGCCAATCCTTTTCTCCGTAACGGGCCTGGATGCATAATTTGACCCTAACCAGTTGCAGATCACAAAGGCCATCTTGATAACTAACAGGAATCTCGAACTTATACCCATGCAACACCTTTTCGTAATCTTCTTTGAAAGTCTTCACATGACCGCGGCCACTACAACTCTCGGACCCGCCGTAATGAGCTTGGGCCTTCAGTGCGAAATCGGCAGGTAGCTCGCCTTGCAATGTGAAGGTGTCGGCGCCGACCGAGCCAAGCGTGCTGCAACCGCTGAGCAGTAGGCCCAGCAGCGCAGGCCATGCGCGAGCAAGCAGGAAGCGGCTATGGAAAAAGGTGTGAGCAGTCATCTGTTCGATCTCATGCGGAAAGGCTTGAAGCCAGTGTTGAACTGACTCGCGAATAGTGGGCTTCCGGTGTTTCCCTCGCGGTCGGTGGCCAGGCCGGGTGATTGGCTAGTTCGGGGTCGAGCTGGTAGCGGAGCAGAAAGTGCAGTTGCGGCTCGCCGTGCCAGTGCCATTCCTTCGCTTTGTCGAGTTGATGGTCCAGCCAGTCACTCACCACCTGGGTTTCGGCGAGCCGAGTGGTCGCCTGCGTATGGGTCTGCCATAGCCACAACTCAAGGTTGTGGTGTGCCACGGCACGTTGTACCTGCTCTGGCTCTGGGATGGACAACCAAGGTTTTTCGAAGGGCTCGCGGTACTCCCCTGGCAGCTCGTTATCGAACCATTGCCAGTCCTGACCATCCCAGCAGAGCGCGCTGGTCATTGGGCCAAGCAGCAGAGGACGTTGTGACGCGTCCAGTTCGCCGAGGTGACGCGCGATGATGCGGTTGTCTTGGAAACGATAAAGCGAACGCTGCCCTTGTTCGTCGGCAAAGATGCGAGCTTGCCAGTGCTGAGTGAGCGCAGCCATGTCGGCGTGGTCGACGCTGGCGAGCCAGCCCCAGTTCTGCTCCGGTGCATCGGTCAGCGAACGTAGCTGCGTGAAATTCAGCTCGTTCAGCAATATCAGCCAAGGAGCGGCGTCGGCCATCTCGTCGACCTCGGTACCCTGATAGATATTGGCGTAGCTGTGCACCAGATCCGTTGAGAACAGGCTAGGCAGCGGAGTCGGTTCTGCAAGGCTGTCGATAACGAGCAGCAGCGGTCGGCCTTGGGCTTGTTGCTCGCTGAGCCAGTGTTCGACCCTGTCGTTCATCGGCCGCCTCCCACTTCACACATCCCCGCCCGGCACGCTTCGCAGATCGGGCAACGGCTGGCGGCAATTTGCCGGGCCTGGCGCGCCAGCTGCAGTTGGGTATTGGCCAGCGCGAGCTTGGGCTTGGCGCCGGCTTTGTCTTGGTCGGCTGCCCAAGGAATCCGGGGAGAGATGACGTTCACGCCTGAACCGGTGCCAGCCGAGCCACCCGAATTCATCCGGATCGTCGCACCGCTCAGCGTCACGCCGCTGGGGTCGAGCTTGAGAAAACTGCCGCCGCCGGAGGCGGTGAGTTCCATGCCTGCGTCGATGACGACCTTGCTGCCGGCGTAGTAGTGGATTTCATTGCCCGCCTCGATGAATTGCCCAGTGCCGATCTTCAGGTGCTGGGTATTGCCCACGGTGAGGTGGTCGTTGGCGCGGATTTCGGTTTTGCGGTCGGCGTGGGTGGTGCGGTGTTCTTCGGCGCGGAACTCGCTGTAGCTATTGGCCTCCACGGTTTCGTGGCGTTCGTGGCCGACGCGGATCTTCTGGTCGTGCTCGATGTTCTCGTCCCAGTCGCGCTGGGCGTGGAGGTAGATCTGCTCGGCGCCCTTGCGGTCTTCGATGCGCAGTTCGTTGTAGCCGCCACCGCCTGGGGAACTCAGGGTCTTGAACACCGTGCGGGTCTTGTTCGCCGGCAGGTCGTAGGGGACCTGGTGTTCCTTGTGGTACAGGCAACCTGTCACCAGCGGCTGGTCGGGGTCGCCTTCGAGGAAGGTGACCAGCACTTCCATGCCGACCCGTGGAATGGCAATGCCGCCATAGCGGTCGCCGGCCCAGCTGGAGGAGACGCGCAGCCAGCAGCTGGTCTTGTCGTCGGCCTGGCCTTCACGATCCCAGTGGAACTGGACGCGTACTCGGCCGTACTCGTCGCAGTGGATTTCTTCGCCGGCCGGGCCGGTGACCACGGCGGTCTGGCTACCGAGAACCTTCGGTTTCGGATGCTTCAGAGCCGGGCGAAAGGGGATGTCCCAGGGGGTGGCGGTGAAGTGGTTGCGGTAGCCCTGATGGAAGTCGAGGCTGGCAAGAGCCCCCTCACCCCGGCCCTCTCCCCAGAGGGGAGAGGGGGCCAGTCCGTGGTGAGCTGGGACATTGGTAATTGACTCCTCCAGTACCTGTGGCTGCTTACCTTCATGCAGCACTTCGGT
>DNMQ01000079.1 GCA_003488145.1 Pseudomonas sp. | reverse complement strand
TCACGAATGCGGGGCGTTCGCCGCGCTCATCCTGAAAGAACTGCATCCATGAACAACGCCCTGAATCTGCTGCACCCATACCCCTTCGAGAAGCTGCGTGGCCTGCTCGCTGGCGCACAGCCGCCTGCCGACAAGCGTGCCATAGCGCTGTCGATTGGCGAGCCGAAGCATCGCTCGCCGGACTTCGTTGCCCAGGCACTGGCGGACAACCTTGATCAGCTGGCGGTCTATCCGACCACACTCGGCATTCCGGCGCTGCGCGAAGCCATCGCGCGCTGGTGCGAGCGGCGCTTCGGCCTCGCCGCAGATGCACTGGACCCGGCGCAGCACGTGTTGCCGGTCAATGGTACGCGCGAGGCACTGTTCGCCATTACCCAGGCCGTGGTGGATCGCTCAGCGGACGGTCTGGTGGTCAGCCCGAATCCGTTCTATCAGATCTACGAAGGCGCAGCCCTGCTCGCCGGCGCCACGCCTCATTACCTGCCATGCCTCGAGCAGAACGGCTTCAACCCGGACTTCGATGCCGTGCCGGCGGATGTCTGGCAGCGCTGCCAGATTCTCTTCCTCTGTTCACCGGGCAACCCGACCGGTGCGCTGGTGCCGCTGGAGACGCTAAAAAAGCTGATCGCGCTGGCCGACCAGTACGACTTCGTCATTGCCGCCGACGAGTGCTACAGCGAGCTGTACTTCGACGAGGCTAATCCACCTGCAGGGCTGCTTACCGCCTGTGCAGCACTGGGCCGCACCGATTTCAAGCGCTGCGTGGTGTTCCATAGCCTGTCGAAGCGCTCGAACCTGCCGGGGCTGCGTTCGGGCTTCGTCGCCGGTGATGCCGAGATCCTCAAGTCCTTCCTGCTGTACCGCACCTATCATGGCTGCGCCATGCCCGTGCAGACCCAGCAGGCGAGCATCGCTGCCTGGAACGACGAGATTCACGTGCGCGCCAACCGAGAGCTGTATCGCGCCAAGTTCGATGCCGTGCTGGAAATACTCGCGCCGGTCATGGACGTGCAACGCCCCGATGGTGGCTTTTATCTGTGGCCGAAAACGCCGATGGACGATCAACAGTTCACCCGCGAGCTGTTCGCCCGCGAGCATGTCACCGTGGTGCCGGGTTCCTACCTGTCGCGCGAAGTGGACGGCATGTCACCCGGCGTCGGCCGCGTGCGTATGGCACTGGTTGCGCCGCTGGCCGAATGCATCGAGGCGGCGCAACGCATTCGCCACTTCATCGAAACGCTCTGATTGCGCACCGGGCGGTTTGGCCGCCCGGCTTGACGAGTTCAGGCAACGCCCGGCGGGATCGCATCCTTGCCATAGTCGCGCAGTTTTTCCAGATTCTCCGGCTTCATGTGCTCGGGTATGTCTGCGCCCTGATGCTCGTCGCGGGATGTGGGATTGGCGTTATCAAGCGCCTCCTCGGTACGCTCGTCGTGATCGCTCATATGCTGCCTCCTGTTCAGATGGCGTGTTCTTCCCAGATCAGCTCGCCTTCGTCGCTGACCTCTATAACTTTAGTCAAAGCTGCCTCGGCAATCGCGTCGGCTTCGGAGGCCAGGTCGTAGCGACGGCCATCTGCGATCTTGAATACGTGTACATGCTCGTCGCTGTCGCGCCGTTTGATGGCGATAACCGCTTCGAACGCATCCTCGGCAGGCACCGCCGAAGAAATCGCTTCGAAATTCTCGAAATGCTTGCGTGCCATTACTCGTCACCTCACCGTTGCGATTGTCATCAATGGACAACACCATCGGTGTAAAAGGTCGAGAGCCCTCGCCGAACGACGGCCCGGCGGCAAGTTCGAACGTTGGAAGGCACACGGAGAACCTGCCATGAACATGACTGAACACTACGTACAAAACGAGCCCAGCCGTACAGAGGTCGACGCCATGCAGGGGCCGCTGCTGCTGGAGTTCGGCACTGCCTGGTGCGGCCACTGCCGAGCAGCTCAGCCACTACTGGCAAAGGCCCTGGCTGAGCGCAGCGGCATTTGTCATCTGAAGATCGAGGACGGCCCGGGCCGCCCGCTGGGACGCTCGTTTCGGGTCAAGCTCTGGCCGACCCTGATCCTGCTGAAGAATGGCCAGGAGCTCGCGCGCGTCGTGCGCCCGCTGAACGAGCAGGCGATCGAGCAGGCGCTAGGCGAGACGGGGAAGGGATGAGAGAGACAGTTCGCGAGCCACCTGCCGCGCAGCGCTCTTCGAGGCGAGAAGGCATGCTCGCCTCCATAGCCCGGCGAGGCGTGGCATAATCCGCCGTCCAGTTTTGCAGGAGTCTTGGAGAGTCGTTTATGTCCGAATCAGATCAGCGGTTGTGCCTATACGGAATCAAAGCCTGCGACACGATGAAAAAGGCCCGTACCTGGCTCGACGAACACGGACTGGACTACGACTTCCACGACTACAAGAGCGTCGGCATCGACCGTGCCCACCTGGAAGCCTGGTGCAATGAACACGGCTGGCAGACCGTTCTCAACCGTGCAGGCACCACCTTCCGCAAGCTGGACGACGCTGCAAAGGCCGATCTTGACCAGGCCAGGGCCATCGAGCTGATGTTGGCCCAACCGTCGATGATCAAACGCCCTGTACTCGACTTGCGCGGTAAGACCCTGATTGGCTTCAAGCCCGATCTTTACGCTGCCGAAGTGGCAGCGCCGAACTGATAGCCGCCCAACAGACGGCGCGGCCGACAAAAAGGAAATTCTATGTCCGCAACCCTATTTAGCCTCGCCTTTGGCGTTGGCACCCAGAACCGCCAAGGCGACTGGCTGGAAGTCTTCTACGCACAACCGCTGCTGCAACCTGCCGGCGAGCTGGTAGCTGCCGTCGCCCCGCTGCTCGGCTATGCCGGCGGCAATCAGGCAATCAGCATCACCACTACCCAGGCTGCACAGCTGGCCGATGCCCTGAAGCCGCTCGACGCTACCCAGTACGCGCTGCTGACCCGCCTGGCCGAAAGCCAGCGCCCACTGGTCGCCACTCTGCTCGCCGAAGACGCGCCGCTTACCTCGACCCCCGAGGCCTACCTCAAGCTGCACCTGCTTTCGCACCGGCTGGCCAAGCCGCATGGTCTGAACCTGACCGGCATCTTCCCGCTGCTGCCCAACGTTGCCTGGACCAACCAGGGCGCGGTGGACCTGAGCGAACTGGCCGAGCGCCAGCTGGAAGCACGCCTGAAGGGCGATCTGCTGGAAGTCTTCTCGGTGGACAAGTTCCCGAAGATGACCGATTACGTGGTCCCTGCCGGCGTGCGTATCGCCGACAGCGCGCGCATTCGCCTCGGTGCCTATGTGGGTGAAGGCACAACCGTGATGCACGAAGGCTTCATCAACTTCAACGCCGGTACCGCCGGCCCGGGCATGATCGAAGGCCGCGTCTCCGCTGGCGTGTTCGTCGGCAAGGGTTCGGACCTCGGCGGCGGCTGCTCGACCATGGGCACCCTGTCCGGTGGCGGCAACATCGTCATCTCCGTCGGCGAAGGCTGCCTGATCGGCGCGAATGCCGGCATCGGCATCCCGCTGGGCGACCGCAACACCGTGGAGTCGGGCCTGTACATCACCGCCGGCACCAAGGTCAGCCTGCTCGACGACGGCGATCAACTGGTCAAAGTGGTCAAGGCGCGCGAGCTGGCCGGCCAAAGCGACCTGCTGTTCCGTCGTAACTCGCAGACCGGCGCTGTGGAGTGCAAGACTCACAAGTCGGCCATCGAGCTGAACGAGGCGCTGCACGCGCATAACTGAGCAGGAGCAGCGGCAAGCTGCGAGCCATGAGCGCCTGCATTGCCGCATCCCCTGCAGCTGGAGGTTTGCAGCTTATGGCCCTGTTTTCTCCCTGGCGCGCCGACTTCCCTGCCCTGGCGGTGCTTGAAACGCAAGGCCAGACCTATCTCGACAGCGCCGCCACGGCACAGAAGCCGCAGGCGCTGATCGATGCTCTCGGCGGCTACTACACCTGCGGCGCCGCCAATGTGCACCGCGCCCAGCACCAGCCGGCCGAACGCGCGACTCGCGCTTACGAAGACTCGCGCATCAAGGTGGCGAAATGGCTGAACGCGGCTTCGCCCACTGAAATCGTATTCACCCGCGGCGCGACGGAAGCGCTGAATCTGCTCGCCTACGGACTGGAACATCTGATCGGAGCCGGTGACGAGATCATCATCAGCGCCCTCGAACATCACGCCAACCTGCTGCCCTGGCAACAGCTGGCCAAACGGCGCAACGCCAGGCTTCAGGTGCTACCGATCAATACCGCCGGGCGCATCGACCTGGCAGCAGCTGCCGCGCTGGTCGGGCCGCGTACCCGACTGCTGGCGGTGAGTCAGCTGTCCAACGTGCTGGGTGGCTGGCAACCGCTGGACGACCTGCTGCACCTGGCCAAGACCCAAGGTGCGCTGACCATCGTCGACGGCGCGCAGGGCGTGGTGCACGGCCGTCACGACATGACCACGCTGGGTTGCGATTTCTACGTGCTCTCCAGCCATAAGCTCTACGGGCCGGATGGCGTCGGCGTACTGTACGGCCGCGGCGAATCGCTGCTGCAGCTGCGTCACTGGCAGTTCGGCGGCGAGATGGTGCGCATCGCCGATTATCAACACGCCGAGTTCCATGCGGCGCCCCTGGGCTTCGAGGCCGGCACGCCGCCGATCTCCGGCGTCATCGGTCTCGGCGCCACGCTGGACTATCTGGCTGGACTCGACGTTGCCGCGGTCGAGCGTCACGAGCGGGCATTGCACGACCAGCTGCTCGCCGGGCTTGCCGCACGCAACGGCGTTCGCCTGCTCGGCTCGCCGCAGGTTGCGCTGGCCAGCTTCGTTGTCGAAGGCGTGCATCATTCCGACCTGGGGCATCTGCTCACCGAACAGGGCATCGCGGTACGCAGCGGCAATCACTGCGCCATGCCGCTGATGAAACACCTTGGTCTGGATGGCGCGACACGCGTCTCGCTCGGGCTGTACAACGACAGTGCCGACCTCGAGCGCTTCTTTAGGGCTCTCGATCAGGCCATGGAGTTGCTGCGATGAGCGACTTGCCGCAAGCCGCTGGCGAAGCGCTGGAGGCATTCAGCCAGGCGCCCGGCTGGGAGCAGCGCGCACGCTTGCTGATGCTATGGGGTGAGCGGCTGGCACCGTTGGATGAAGATGAACGCAGCGAAACGAATCAGGTATCGGGCTGCGAAAGTCGCGTGTGGCTGGTCGGCGAACGACAGGACGGCTGCTGGCATTTTCGTGCCGCCAGTGACGCCCGACTCATCCGCGGCCTGCTGGCGGTGCTGCTGGCAAGAGTCAATGGCCTGGACGCGGATAAGCTGGCACAGGTGGATATGGCCGACTGGTTCGCCAGCCTGGGGCTGTCACGACAGCTGTCACCATCGCGCAGCAATGGCATGAATGCCGTGCTGCAGCGAATGTGTGAGCTGACCGGCTGAGCCGGCCAGGGCGAATCAGCGCTTGCGCAGGATCACGCTGCCGATCGAGTAGCCCGCACCGAACGAGCTGAGCACACCGAGGCTGCCGCTGGGCAGGTCGTCCTGGTGCTTGTGGAAGGCGATCACCGAGCCGGCCGAACTGGTATTGGCGTAGGTATCGAGGATCACCGGCGCCTCTTCCTCGGTGGCGTCGCGGCCCAGCAGGCGGCGCACGATCAGGTGGTTCATGTTCAAGTTGGCCTGGTGCAGCCAGAAACGCTTCACCGATTCCACAGCGATGTCGTTCTCCGCCAGGTGCTCACCGATCAGCTCCGCCACCATCGGGCAGACTTCCTTGAACACCTTGCGACCTTCCTGAATGAACAGCTTGTCCGGATCGTTCATGTGCTCTTCGGCAGCACGGTTGAGAAAGCCGAAGTTGTTGCGGATGTTGTTGGAAAACTCGGTCACCAGCTTGGTACTGATGACGTCCCACTGCTGCGCCGAGGTCGCCAGATCTTCGCGCTCGATGATTACCGCGGTGCAGGCGTCGCCGAAGATGAAATGGCTGTCGCGGTCGCGGAAGTTCATATGCCCGGTACAGATCTCGGGGTTGACCATCAGGATCGCGCGCGCCTGGCCCAGCTTGATGCTGTTGACCGCGTTCTGGATGCCGAACGTGGCCGACGAGCACGCCACGTTCATGTCGAAGCCGAAACCCTTGATCCCCAGTGCCGCCTGCACTTCGATGGCGACTGCCGGATAGGCGCGCTGCAGATTGGAGCAGGCGACGATCACGCCGTCGATGTCCGCAGCGGTCTTGCCGGCGCGAGCCAGCGCTTCTTCGGCTGCCTTGACCGACATCTCGCAGAGAATCGACCACTCGTCATTGCTGCGCTCGGGAATGCGCGGAACCATGCGCTCGGGATCGAGGATGCCGGCCTTGTCGGTAACGTAGCGGCTCTTGATGCCGGAAGCCTTTTCGATGAAGGCGGAGCTGGACTCGGGCAGCGGCTGGATCTCGCCGGCCTCGATGGCAGCGGCATTCTCGCTGTTGAAGCGATGAACGTAGGTGTTGAAGGACTCCACTAGTTCATCGTTGGAAATGCTGTTGGCAGGGGTATAAAGGCCGGTACCGCTGATGACGACGTTATACACGGTCGTTCCTCTCGAATGGCTTGATCGTTTCTGACGTTGGGACGGCAGCAACAGGACTCGGCCAGTCACGATCATTCCAGCGCCTCTTATGGCGGCTATTGTGCATGAAAATCTGAAAGAATCCGTAACATTGCGCTTATAACGGGTAGGTAATTAAGTCTTTTGTCACATCCGAATGTGACCGCTCAGTCCGAAAATGAAGAGAGCGCCGAATGGCGCCCTCTTCTGACCTCAATGATGTACTTAAGTCCCTATTTGCTGCCCTGTCCAAGTACGACGCCATCCACCTCCTGTCCATAGAGATTCACACCGTCGTTGGCGTGGTAGCGGACTCGCGTCTTTTCTACCGAGCCTTCGACCAGACGCGGGTCCTGCGGCCGCTCATGGCTGTTCATGTATGCGGCCACGTGCCAGGCATCCTCGTCGCTGAGCGAACCACCCTTGCCCAGCGGCATGCTCTCCTTGATGAAGGCCGCGGCGGTGTTGATCCGGTGCATCCCGGCACCCCAGTTGAACGAGTCCTTGCCCCATAACGGTGGGAACACATACGCGCCACCCGCCTGCTGGCCCTGGCCGTTGTCGCTGTGACAGACCGCGCACTGCTCGGCATAGATCTGCTTGCCCTTGGCAATATCGAAACCACCTTTGGGCTGTGGGACTTCAGGATAGGCCCGCCCCGGCAGCTCCTGGCCTGTCGGAGCACCAGTGGAAAGCCAGTAGGAATAGGCCGTCAGGGCATTGATCACATGGCTATCGGCTGCCGGCGGCTTGCCGTTCATGCTGAACTGGAAACAGCCCTGTATCCGCTCGGCGTAGCTGTTGACCTTGTCATTCTTCTTCCGGTAAGCCGGATACATCGGATACGCGCCCCACAGCGGCGCTGAGTTGGCCTTGCGCCCCTGATCGAGGTGGCAGTTGGTGCAGTTCATGCCGTTGCCGACGTACTCGGCGGCGTACTTCTGAGTGTCGACGAAGATCGCCCGGCCCTGCTGCACCAGTTCGCCATAGGCGTTGGCCGGCAGATCCTTTTCCTGCGGGGGCTGGAAGAAGTTCTCACCTGCGCCCTTGGCGGCTTTCTGTGTCAGCTGGGACTGGTCGTCCATCTTGATCTCGGCAGCCAGCGACGCACCGCTGACCGCCATGGCCAGCAGCGTCAACCAGTAGGTTCTCATTGGCTGACCTCCTTCTGCTCCAGGCCGGCAAAGTACTCGGCGACGGCCTGCACTTCGTCGTCGGTCATCGCGCGGGCGATATGACCCATCAGATCGTTCGGATCGTTCCTGCGCGTACCCTGACGCCAGGCATTGAGCTGCGCGCTGAGGTATTGGGTCGACTGCCCGGCCAGCGGCGGGAAGCTCTCACCGACCCCAATGCCAGCGGGACCATGGCAGGCCACGCACTCGGGAATGTTGCGCTCCCAGGCACCACGAAGGGCAAGGCGCGGCCCCACACCCTCCGCCTTTTCCGCCCGACCGATGCTGGCGAAAACCGGCGCAGGCCTGGCTTCGAGCATGGCCGCCACGGCATCCATCTCTTCGTCGCTCAAGGCCGCAGCAATCGGCTGCATGACCGGATTGCTTCTGGCACCGGAGCGGAAGTCCTCGAGCTGCTTGCGCGTATATCCGGCGGATATCCCGGCGAGGCGTGGAAAGCCGGCCGCCGCCATCCCCATCGCATCGGCACCGTGGCACGTGCCACACGCCATCGCCGCAGGGTTGGCGCCGCCCTGCGCGTAGATCTTTTGCCCATCGGCAGCCTGTGCCTGCATCGTCAGTAACAACGCAGCCACACCGGCCAGGGGCCAGTGAGTGAGTTTCATGAAAGGGCCTCATCAGCGGTTGTAGTTATGCTTGCCGCCACCGGCGTGGTCTTCGCCGACGCTCGGGTCTATCGATGGTGTGCGGCAGCTTGTCGCAGAAGCGACGCTACCACATCGCCACGGCGGCCCTCCAGAAACAGAATAAGCTTAGAACTGCTTTGCATATACCAGACACAGCGGCCCGCTGCGCAACCAGCGGTGCACACGAGACAACGACCTTGGTTATCCTTGCGTGCTCACTCGCGCAGGAACACCCATGAAAGACCAACTTGCCGCACTGATCAGCCTTATCAGCTCCGGCTGCATGACCGACGACGAAATCGGCCGCGTCGCGGCAGAAGCCGCGGAGGCGTACGCCGATCCGCAGGCATTTTTACAGGCCAACCCGGACATCAATTACGACGACAGCTTTCCCATTCCTCTCGGCGAATGGGTGGTGGTCGGCAGCCTGCCGGAGACGGTCTTGTTCCAGGCTGATGATTATCAGGAGCTGTTCACGCAGATCGTTGCCTCCTTCGGCGACAGCGTGACCTTCGTCCTCAAGCCCAAGCAGCTCGCCAAGACCGAGCCGCTGACAGCGCTGAACCGCATTCAAGTGCAGCTGAGCAGCCTGTATCCGGAGAAAGGTGGCTACGTGCTGGTGGACTTCAGCGAGCCGCTGGACGATGAGCTGCAGGCGGTGCTGGTCTACACCTGCGATGTGCCACGACTGATGGAGCTGGCGGTGGAAGTAGGCATCTATGCCGCGCCGGCCCTGGAGGTGTTGCGCGAGCAAACCGAGCAACCGTGACGGTAGGCACTTCGCCGGCGATCAGCCGCGCGAGGCGTTGCGGCGGCGCAAGGGTTCCAACAGGGCTGAAAGCCCGTTGTGGTCGATCTCGTGCATCAGCTCCAGCAGCTGGCCGAGGCTGCCAGGCGGGAAGCCGACGTGGGCGAACCAGTTGAGGTAATTACCCGGCAGGTCGGCTATCAACCGGCCCTTGTACTTACCGTAGGGCATCGTCTGGGTCACCAGGCGTTCGAGATCTTCAGGCTTCATCGCTTCGGGCATCGGAGTGTCGGGCCGTCGAATACTGCCACAATCGCACCCGCTTCTGGCACGCGAGCCTGATTCGATGGCGTTCCGATATTCCTTCGGACTGGCCATCGCTTGGGACTGGGCGCACATACAGAGCGCCTATCCGCAGGATAGAAAGCCTTGGTTGGCGCATCGCCAGCCCGATAACCACAATGGCTCTCGACACGGCAGGCGAACTGCTGACAGCCATGGAGAACCGCGATGCAAACGCCCAGACAACTGCCAGAACTGGATGACGCCACCCTCGCCTTCGCCGAGCAGGTGTTCGACAGCGCTCGCAACGGCGACAGCTCGCGCCTTGGTGAACTGCTCAGGCAGGGTATGCCAGCCGATCTTCGCAATCACGCCGGTGACAGCCCACTGATGCTCGCCAGCTACCACGGCCACCTCGACGCCAGTCGTGTGCTGCTCGAGCATGGCGCCGATCCGCAGCTGCGCAATATTCGCGGTCATACGCCGCTGGCAGGCGCAGCCTTCAAGGGCGACCTGAACATGATCGAGTTGCTGCTGGCGCACGGCGCCGATGTCGAGAGCCCCTGCGAGGACGGCAAAACCGCTCTGATGATGGCAGCCATGTTCAACCGTACCGAAATCATCGAACACCTGATCGCCCGGGGCGCCAACCCGCAAGCCGTCGACGCCAACGGCGCGACAGCACTGGTCGCCGCAGCCATGATGGGTGCTCAGGACGCCCAGGCGTTGTTGCGAAGCCTGGTCTCCAGCTGACGCACCGATGTTTCGGCGCAGTGCAAATTTTCACCTCGCTTGACCGGACCCTCGCAGCTGCTATCAGCTATCAGCCGCGCCCGATCGACGCAAAAACAGCCTTGCTGTGCTCAGCCAGCACGGCGGGGGCCAGCTCGACTTCCAGCCCGCGACGACCAGCGCTCACGAAGATGCTCGCCTGCGCCTGCGCAGAACTGTCGATAAAGGTACGCAGACGCTTCTTCTGCCCCAGCGGACTGATGCCACCGACCAGGTAACCGGTGGCCCGCTGGGCAGCCATCGGATCGGCCATCTCCACCTTCTTCACGCCGGCCGCCTGGGCCAGCGCCTTGAGATCGAGGGTGCCGGCGACGGGCACCACGGCGACCAGTAGCTCGCTCTTCTCGCTACAGGCGAGCAGCGTCTTGAATACCCGCGCCGGATCAAGCCCGAGCTTTTCCGCCGCCTCCAGTCCATAGGACGCAGACTTGGGATCGTGCTCGTAACTGTGTACGGCGTGCTCGGCTCGGGCTTTTTTCAACAGGTCGATGGCAGGTGTCATGGCTTTGTAGTGCTAATGATTGATGAATGGCGGTAACGTAAGGCGACAAAGAATCGGTAGTTATAAGCGCCCATGAATCATCCTCTTCTTGCACCGCTCGCGGAAGTCTACGACCTGGCCGTGGTTGGCGGCGGCATCAATGGCGCAGGTATCGCCGCCGATGCCGTCGGGCGCGGCCTGTCGGTGTTTCTCTGCGAACAGGGCGACTTGGGCGAACACACCTCCTCAGCCAGCAGCAAGCTGGTGCATGGCGGGCTGCGCTATCTCGAACATTACGAGCTGCGCCTGGTCCGCGAAGCGCTGGCCGAGCGCGAAGTGCTGCTGGCCAAGGCGCCGCACATCATCACCCCGCTACGCTTCGTGCTGCCCTACCGTCCGCATCTGCGCCCGTCGTGGATGATCCGCACCGGCCTGTTTCTCTACGA
>DNMQ01000078.1 GCA_003488145.1 Pseudomonas sp. | reverse complement strand
CGGTATTGTTCAAAAAAACCTCGCGTATGGCGCGCTCGACAGTGCCTCGGAGGCTTGAGTATCCCGATGCGATTTGCCGCTCAAGCTCATCATCCGGGTCGCTGCCGACCGGAACGTTCAGCGCTTTCGCACGACTTTCGAGATCGGCCAGGCGGGCCTTGGTGTCCATCGTCGTCCACGTCAGCCCCTCGCTCACTAGTCCCGGCGACTCGTCCCAACCGATGGTCTTGTAGCTGGCCGAGCGATCAGCGCGCTGAAGCGCCATCGCGAGCTCGGTCAGGAACACCGCATCATGGGTGAACACCAGCACTTGGCGGGTCTCAGCCAGCGCTACCAAACGCCGAGCTATGGCCCGACGATATACGTGATCCAGCGACGTAGACGGATCGTCGAAAATAACGGTCGAAGTATGTGGCAGGGATTCGAGCTCGGCGAGGAACATAGCCATCCCCAACGCGCGCTGCTCGCCCTCTGACAGCACCTTGGAGGCTTTCGCCGTGATTTCCTGCAGGCGCAGCGTGACCTTGGTCACCCCCAGCTCTGTGCGCCCGCTCAGGTCGGGTTGCACCCGTCGCTTATAGCCCAGGGCTTTCAACTCAGCATTCATGGAAGCGGCCAGAGCCTCGGTCACATGCGTCGCCGCCAGGGACGTCAGTTTGCGTGACACTGCCGCTGGGTTGAGGGCGGCATGGCAGCGGCTCAATGTGGCATGGACCTGACTGTCCTGAACAAAGCGCTCCACCGCGCCAAGCTGGTTGGCGAGGCGTTGTCGGGCTTCTAGCTCTGCCAGTTCTTGGGTCAGCGCCAAGCGTACAGCGGGATCGGCAGAGGTCCGCAGGGTATTGGCGTCGACTCGGAGCGAAGCAGCTTTGGCGGCGAAGAGACTATCGAGGTTTGCTTCGATAGGAAGCGGTTCTGACTCGGGGGACCAGTTTCCAGTTTGCAGGGCTTGGCTAACCCAAGTATGCCGGGCGGTCCAGACCGATGCCGCTGCGGTGATGGCAGCGTGTAGGTCGGGCAGTCGCTCCTCCACGTCAGCCCGTGTTGGCACATCCAGAACGTTTAGATCGACAGCCTGCACCTTCCCTAGAGCGTTCATGCGCGCAAGCGTGGCGGCTTGCGCATCCGCCGTGGCGCTGTCGGCGACAAATGCCGCGAAACGCCGCATGCGCTCCGAGGCATCCGTTGAATAAGGTTGCTGGCAGAGTACGCAGTAAGCGTCCGGTTCCAGGTGCGGGAAGGGATGTTCAGGGTATGCCGTCTGCTGAGAGAAAGCCTCAGCGGCTCGGTACATCGTTTGCCAGAGTTCAGCTCCTGTGCCTTCCAGCAGCGTGGCGGTGGGTGAGGACGTTACCGGCAACTCCATGGCGTTCAGTGTGTCTCGATCCTGAAGACGCGCTTGCGCCAGTTGCATGGCGAGATGCGCGGTTTTTTCCGTTGTAATCAGTTCCTTTGCCCGTGCTATGGCACGATCATTCACCCAGCGCTGGACTTCCTCGGCTCGACGCTGCGCCTGGTCCAAGCGTGTCGCCAAACGTTCCAAGGCCAGCGCCTGCGGCACAGGATCGCTTTCCAGTAATGTCCGCTTCAGAAACTCCAGTCGCCGGAGTTCATCGTCACCGACCGTCCCTAATCGAGCAAGCACGGCGCGGTCCGAGTCCCCACCTAATTTGGCGATGTAGCGGCCGACTTCGGTGTCACCCTTCAGCGGTTCGAATTGCCGGGTATCCAGAGCCAAGGCATTGCGTTCGGTCCCAATCCGTGCCTGTAAATCACGCTGAAGTAGGACCAGGCGCGTCAGATGAGTGAGTCCGTAGGGCTGAAATGCAGGGGTCCCTTCCGCGTCGATGTAGTCATTGGCACAGGCCGCGTCGTAGACCGAGACCGAACTCAAATGCAAATGGGCCGGCCCGTTCTGGACCCAACGTGCGGTTTCCGGAGTGCCATCCACCAAAATGGCGAAATCTGCTGATGGCGGTCTAGCTGGGGTTGCCGCCCCAAAAGCGTCGGGCAGGACCTCCACCCGATGCCGAGCGTTGCAGGCATTCTTGAAGACGCGGGCGTAGCCGGATTTGCCGGCGCCGTTATGACCAAAGAAAATGGTCATGCCCTCCGGTGCGAGGTCAAAGGCACGACCGGACGGGAAGCCGTTTACCTGGTCTAGCCCCGAGACACCCACCAACCGCACGGTTGCGCCACTTCCGGCGCCTGGTACGTCGTCCAGCGTGAATGGCCGTGCTCCCCCCGTGGTTGCGTCTTCCCGTTCTTGCTCGCGAACCATTCGCAGAATGGTCTCGATGTCATCTTGGGTTAGTTCGGCCCGGGCAAATATCCGGCGCAGTGCTTCCTGCTGCCAGGGTCTGAGTCCGCCGGCCCACCCAATAATCTCGTCCAACAATGGCATATCCGTCTCCTTTCCAGATCCGCCGATTAAAGGCCGCGCCCAGTTGGATGGCAAGTGGCCAGCGCCTTCGAGGTGCTTCGCCGTGTTCCGTTTGCCTGCCTTCCTGACCGCCACCCTAGTGGCTTGTCCGGTCGTGACGCTACACGGGCAGAATTTCTGCATGCTGGCCAGTATCAAGCCGCTCTAAAGTCCGCTACCGGAAAGCGCTGTTTAGCGGTGAGAGACGGGGAAAGTGCGGAAGCTACTACCGACGCAAGCGATGTGGTGAGCAGTCCTCAGGTATGTGCGAAATTGCACTCCTCTTGACCACCAATTTGGGTTGGCGTTGACCACGGATTGCGTTCAACTTGACCAGGGCGTGTCACTGTCACGACCGTCAGAGAACGGCCGATTCTGTTGAAAAAGTAGCTTTAGCGGCAGCCAGCCGGTCGGATGTGCCTGCTGTCGAAGTGGCTGCAAGCCACTTCAAGTTGCCTTCCGGCGTTTCACTGAGCGTCCTTGCTCAGGTTTGAGGGCTAATTTGAGGGTTTCTGCTCTCAGCAGGCGCACCTATCCCGTGGTCGGTGGCCCGTGAGGCAAAAGCTTGGCCATGCGTCGCAGGTTTTGCACGGTCGCGGCCAAGGTGAATTCGTCAGTCGCACCCGTCAGGCCACGCAGCCGTAAACGGTCGAGTTTCATNNCGGTGTCTTGGCGATGCGTCTGGCCACGTCGCGGGCAGCCTCGTGGATGCTGCGGACGATTTTCCGATTCGGCGTGTTGGGGCAGCACTTCGCTTTCAGCGTACAGGTAGTGCAGTCGGTTTGGCTGGAGCGGTAGATGATGGTGTTGGCCTTGGTCACCCGCGATCTTTTCTGGGTGAAGGCGCGCCATTCACTGCGTAGTGGTTTGCCGGCTGGGCAGCGATATTCATTGGCTTCCTGATTCCAGTGGAAGTCGTTACTGGAGAGGCTGTCGTCCTTGCGCTCGGTCTTGTCCCACACCGGCACATGCGGCTCGATGTCCTTTTCTTCGACCATCCAGGCCAGCATCGGGGCAGTTCCATAGGCGGTATCGCCGATGAGTCGTTCCGGTGTGAGATCGAACTGCGCTTCGACACGCTCGACCATCGTCCGGGTCGAGTCAACTTCGGCGGTACGGTGCGCTGGAGTCGCTTCCACATCCATGATCACACCGTGCTCAGTGTCGATCAGGTAATTCGTGGAGTAGGCAAAGAAGGCCGGGCCGCCTGGCGCTGCTGTCCAACGGGACTGAGGATCGGTGAGCGAAATTTTCTTGGGAAGAGCCTCAGCCAGCGCCTCTTCATCAAGGGCTTCGAGGTACTCGCGCACGGCGCGACTACTGAGCTTTGGATCGCTCCAATCGACTTCATCTCCCGCCACCCCGCGTTGCCGGCTGGCATCCGCCTTGATGATGCTGGCGTCGACGGCGAAACCTTCACCCTTTACAAGGCCGGCCGCCATGCAACGCCGCAGCACTTCATTGAACAACCAGCGGAACAGATCGCTGTCACGAAAACGCCCATGGCGATTCTTCGAGAAGGTCGAGTGATTGGGGACTTCGTCTTCCAGACCCAGCCGGCAGAACCAGCGATAGGCCAGGTTCAGGTGCACCTCTTCGCACAATCGCCGCTCGGAACGGATGCCATAGCAATAGCCGACGACCAGCATGCGCACCATCAGTTCCGGATCTATCGAGGGGCGCCCGATGGGGCTATAGAAATCCGCCAGGTGGGCGCGCAGATCACTGAGATCCAAGCACTGGTCGATGCTGCGCAGGGGGTGTTGGGGCGGGACGTGATTTTCCAGATTGAACGAGTAGAACAGGCGCTGCTGCCCTCCCGGTAACTGCCCCATCATGCTATTCGCCCCCGCGCTCGCTGACAGAGCAATTTTGCCAACGGCATGGGGAGGCCGCTACT
>DNMQ01000341.1 GCA_003488145.1 Pseudomonas sp. | reverse complement strand
CGGAACAGGTCCTTGATCGCCGAGTAGTCCTTGGACTTCTGGTCGGTGTTGCGGATCAGCAGGCCGATCGGACACCCGGTGGTTCTGCCTTCGAACACGCCGGAAAGGATTTCCACCTCGTCGGCTTCCTGGCGCTGCGTGGTGTGCCGGCTGGTGCCGGGCTTGCGACGGTCGAGATCGCGCTGCAGATCGTCCAGCGACAGCTCCAGCCCGGGTGGGCAGCCATCGACGATGGCCACCAGCGCAGGCCCGTGGCTTTCGCCGGCAGTGGTGACGGTGAACAGCTTGCCGTAGGTATTGCCGGACATGCAGGACGCTCCGCGATCGACCGAAAAAACAGGGGCCGGAAGTATACCTGAGGGCGCCGCGGTTTCACTGCCTGTCTTCGGCGCGCATACTGGCGCAGCGGCGAACCTCGCACCGATCCTCGCGTCAAACCCGCTCCGTAACCGGCGAAGCCTTCCATGCGTGCCCTGCTGATCCTACTGCTGCTGACCATGCCCCTCTCATTCGTACATGCGCAGACCCTGCTCACGCAGACGCTGAACCTCGACACCGGCCATGGCGTGCTGCAGGGCACAGTGCTGCTGCCGAAAAGCGAGCGGCCGCTGCCGGTCGCCCTGCTCATCGCCGGCTCCGGGCCGACCGACCGGAACGGCAACAACCCGGCCGGCCACAACGACAGCCTCAAGCGGTTGGCCCAGGGCCTGGCCAGGCAGGGCGTGGCCAGCCTGCGCTACGACAAGCGCGGCGTCGGCGCGAGCCTGGCCGCCGCACCGGACGAGCGCGACCTCAGCGTCGAAGCCTACGTCAGCGATGCGTTGGCCTGGAGCGAACGGCTCAAGGGTGACCCGCGCTTCGGCGAGCCGATCCTCGTCGGCCACAGCGAAGGTGCGCTGATCGCCAGCCTTGCGGCGCCTCGCTCAGGTGCCGCGGCGCTGATCAGCATCGCCGGCAGCGGCCGACCGATCGACGAGGTGCTGTGCGAGCAACTGCAGGGTCGCCTGCCTCCGGCACTGCTCGCCACCAGCTATTTTCTGATCGACGAGC
Source organism: Pseudomonas sp. (assembly GCA_003488145.1). Classification (GTDB taxonomy): domain Bacteria; phylum Pseudomonadota; class Gammaproteobacteria; order Pseudomonadales; family Pseudomonadaceae; genus Stutzerimonas. Next base: position 8,275 of record DNMQ01000341.1, on the reverse strand, counting down.
TCAAGGCCGGCCGAACCCACGCCGAAGTGCCGGAGCCCCTGCAGGTGCTGTTCCGCCCCAGCGTGCAGCCATACCTGATTTCGCTGTTCGCCTACGACCCGGCGGAGGCCTTCGCGGCCTTCGAGACACCCGCGCTGATCGTCCAGGGCCGCCACGACATCCAGGTCGGCATCGAGGACGCCGAAGCCCTGCAGCGTGCCAAGCCCGACGCCGAACTGGCGCTGATCGATGGCATGAACCATGTGCTGCGCATCGTCCCGGCGAATGCGCAACAGTTGGCCTCCTATGATGACCCCGACCTGCCGCTCGCCTGGGGCCTGCAGGAACGTATCCGACACTTCCTGCAGGCCAATGGCATCCTGCCAGCCTCCAGTTAGGCGCCGCGCTGCCGATAGCCCGCATGACGAGGGCCCGATCGGCTCCTGAACGAGCCGCCGCGCAGGCCCAGGAACGCGCAGATGACCGACAGCGAAACCACCCAGAGCACTGAAAAAGACCAGCCGGCAGCACCGAAGCATCCGTGGACGGAGCTCAAGCCCGACCGTTTCCGCCTGCTGCGCCTGTCACCACTGCCCACCGAGCGCGACGGCGGCGCGCGCCCGCTGCGTTTCGTCGAACTTGCGCAGCTGGAACGACATACCCCCGAACAGAGTCTGCTGCGGATGTTCATCAACATCCCCGGCCAGGTGCGCTCGCGTAAGAACAACGTGCTGGAGGTGTGGGCCGATCACCGCAGCAAGGAGCTGCGCTTCGGGCCGGATAACAGATTACAACTGGACCCGGCCAATCGAGGCCTCGGCCGCTTTCTGTTGGCCCAGGGCGCGGCATGGGCGCAGAAGCGCTGGAGCCACTATCTGGTCGAGGGCGGCGCGTTGCCGAAGGATGTGGCGAGCGAAGACCAGCGCCTGCGTCGCGATCACTGCCTGCGCACCCAGGGCTTCGATATCGACTACTCCCAGGCGACGCCGCTCAAGCCAACCTACGGCGCACCGCGGGTCAGCGCCCTGCGAGCGGACTGGAACAGCGAGAAGGTGCAGGTAGTGGAGCTGCAGGAGGCGGCGGCGATGCTGGAACAGGCCGACCGCAACCTGCAGGCACAGGAGAACCAGATTCGTGAGCTGCAGGAGCGAATCGCCCGCTTCCGCCGTGAGGACGGTGCGCTGCGATTCACCATTGTTTGCCTGATTGCGCTGGCGCTGTTCCAGGCCGGCCTGCTGATCTGGATGGCGACCCGCTAACCGCTTACCACCAATGCTCCACCTGCACGCCGAAGTTCGAACCATGGCGGGCATTGCCGAATGCACCGGTGTCCGACAACGCCGAGCCTTCGGCCATGAGGTTGGCGGCACGCTGCGCCGCCTCGTTCCAGCTGGCATAGGTGTAGTACAGCCGGAACTCCGGCCGTGCCCAGAAGCCAGGGCCGGCGGGTGACCAGGTCGGCGCGATGGTGAACTTCGTCAGTTTGCGCGTGCCGTCGGTGGCGTCGATCTGGTCGTGGCCGACCTCGGCGACGAGCTTGAACTGCTCGCTGAACGCATAGACCGGCCGAGCCCCCACCGACCACCAGTCCTGATCGCCACCGTCGGCGCGCTTGTCCTTCTGATAGACCACCTGAGCCTGGCCGCCGAAGCGCGGGGTCACCTGCCAGTCGAAGTATTCCACCACCCGCCAGCTCTTGGCGCTGTCGTCCAGGCTCACGTCGCCGGTATAGCCGAGGCCGGTGCCCGGCCCTTCACCGTACTGCAGTGCCAGTGTGTTCTTGCCGCCTAGAAAGTCCGACTGCACGTGCTGCACCGTCACCGCCCAACCACTGTTGGCGTCGTCGCGACTGGGCTTGTCGAGGTAGCTCAGGCCGAATTCCAGCTCGCCGCCCGGGTTGCTGTCGAAGCCGCCGACGTTGAAATCGTGGCGAGTGACGTATTCTTCCTGGAACACGCTGTCCTTGCGAGAAAAGGCGTAGCTGTACTTCAGCCCACCGATCTCCATGTCCTCGACACCGGCGCCGGTGGCGCTCTGGTTCCAGTAGTAGAAATCTGAGATATGGATGTCGTTACGCTTGTAGAAGCGCCGGCCAGCCCAGAACGAACCATTGTTCAGCGCCGGCACCTTGCTCCACTCGGCATAGGCCTGCACCATCCGCGCCCAGCCATGATCACCGGTGAACTTCGGGGTATGGTTGTACTGGTTGTACAGCGCCGCCATGCCTTCCACGCTAAGCACCGAACCATCGGCAAAGGTGTAAAGGTCGTGACGAAGATCCAGCTCGCCGTACTGCTCACATTCGTTACCGAGGCGATACTTGGTCGGTGCACCGGGCAATTGGAAGCACGATTGCGAGTCGCTATTGACCGATTCACCCACGCCGCTACGCATGTAGCCGGTGAACTCCAGGGCATGGCCGCTCAATGGCAGGGCCATCGCGGCAACGGCAGTCGCTACGCCCAGGGCTGTCAGTGTTTTTTTCATATCCACTCCTCTTTTGTTGTTATTGATCGCTGGATCGAGCCGAGACGACTCTGTTCATTCCTGTAACCGTCCACTTTCATCGACCGCTTGCTGGCAAGGCAGGCGGCATTTCACTGCGCGGTACCCGCTCCGTTGGAAACCAGCCGGGTTACCTTGCTCTCACGCACCGGCTCAGGCTGCACCACACCCAGCCGCTCGCCGGTCTGCGCGTCGAAGAGCAGCGCCTTGCGCGGGTCGAACTGCAGATTGAGCGTCTCCCCCACTCGCGGAGCCTGGTCCGGCATCAACCGGCAACAGGCCTTGACCTGATTCAGCGCGAACACCACCAGGGTGTCTGGCCCGGTGGGTTCGACCACTTCGATGTCGACCGCCAGCGAAAAATCAGCTGTTCCGACTCCGGCGAGGCCGATCTGTTCAGGGCGAATGCCGAGGATGAGTTCGCGATCACGCAGACCGTCATCACTGGTGATCGGCAGCGGCAGCGGCAGCTCGCAGCTGCCCTGCTCGCTGTTGAGCACGCCTACCCAGCGTCCGTCGCGCTGGCGGATGCGCAACGGTACGAAGTTCATCGGCGGCGAGCCGATGAAGCTGGCAACGAACAGATTGGCCGGGTTGTTGTAGATCTCGTGGGGCGTGCCGAACTGCTGGATCACGCCGTCCTTCATCACCGCGACCTTGTCGCCGAGGGTCATCGCCTCGATCTGGTCATGGGTGACGTATACCGTGGTGGTCTTTAGCCGCTGGTGCATCAGCTTGATTTCGGTGCGCATCTCCACCCGCAGCTTGGCATCGAGGTTCGACAGCGGTTCATCGAACAGATAAATCTTCGGCCGCCGCGCCAGCGCCCGGCCCATGGCCACGCGCTGCTGCTGGCCACCCGACAGCTGCGACGGCTTGCGCTCCAGCAACGGTTCGATCTGCAGCAGCTTGGCGACCCGCGCCACCTCCTCCTCGATCTTCGCCGCCGACACCTTGCGCATCTTCAGGCCGAAGGCAATGTTGTCGCGTACGCTCATGGTCGGATACAGCGCGTAGGACTGGAACACCATGGCGATGTCGCGATCCTTCGGGCTGGCCTGGCTGATGTCCTCGCCGTCGACGAGAATCTCGCCGCCGGTGATGTTCTCCAGCCCGGCGATACAGTTCATCAGGGTCGATTTCCCGCAGCCCGAAGGCCCGACCAGGATCAGGAACTCACCGGCGTCGATCTTCAGCGCGATGTCCTTCAGCGTTGCGATCTGGCTGTTGCCATAACTCTTTTGAACGTTGCGCAGTTCCAGGGAAGCCATCGTTGTTCTCCTCAACCCTTGACGGCGCCGGCAGTCAGCCCGCGCAGGAAATATTTGCCGGCGACCACGTAGACCACCAGCGTGGGCAGGCCGGCGATCATCGCCGCGGCCATGTCGACGTTGTATTGCTTGGCGCCAGTGCTGGTGTTCACCAGGTTGTTCAGTGCCACGGTGACCGGCTGGGTATCACCACTGGCGAACACCACGCCGAAGAGGAAGTCGTTCCAGATCTGGGTGAACTGCCAGATCAGGCAGACCATGATGATCGGTACCGACATCGGCAGCAGAATGCGCCCGAAGATGGTGAAGAAGCCGGCACCGTCCAACCGTGCCGCCCGCACCAGTGCGTCCGGCACGCTGACGTAGAAGTTGCGGAAGAACAGCGTGGTGAAGGCCAGGCCGTAGACCACGTGCACCAGCACCAGGCCGGTAGTGGTATTGGCCAGGCCGAGCTTGCCGAGGGTGAAGGACGCCGGCAGCAGGATTACCTGAAACGGCAGGAAGCAGCCAAACAGCAGCAGGCCGAAGAACAGCTGCGAGCCACGGAAACGCCACATCGACAGCACATAGCCATTGATCGCACCCAGCGCGGTAGAGATCAAAACGGCCGGAAGGACGATCTTCACCGAATTCCAGAAATAGCCGCCGATACTGTCCCACGCCGTCAGCCAGCCCATGGCGCTGAACGCTTCCGGCCAGCTCAGCAGGTTGCCGGTACGGATGTCTTCCGGGGTCTTGAAGCTGGTCAGCAGCATCACGATCAGCGGCACCAGGTAGACGGCGCAGGCCAGCAACAGGGTGGCATGGATGGTCAGGCGCCCGAGGGTCAGGCGCGGTTGCGCGAAGTCAGACATGGCGCTTGTTCCTCAGCTCGGAATACAGGTACGGCACGATGATCGCCATCACCGCGCCGAGCATCAGCATGGCGCTCGCCGCACCCAGGCCCATCTGGCCGCGGGTGAAGGTGTGGGCGTACATGAACATCGCCGGCAGATCGCTGGAATAGCCCGGCCCACCGGCGGTCATCGCCGCGACCAGGTCAAAGCTCTTGATCGCGATGTGCGCGAGGATCATCAGCGCGCTGAAGAACACCGGGCGCAGGCTCGGCAGCACGATGCGCAGGTAGATGGTGGGCAGGCTGGCGCCGTCCACCTGGGCGGCGCGGATGATCGACTGATCGACGCTGCGCAGGCCGGCCAGGAACAGCGCCATGACGAAGCCCGAGGCCTGCCACACCGCTGCGATCACCAGGCAGTAGATGACCCGGTCGGGGTCCACCAGCCAGTCGAAGCGAAAACCTTCCCAACCCCAGTCGCGCAGCAGCTTGTCCAGGCCCAGACCGGGATTGAGCAGCCACTGCCAGGCGGTGCCGGTGACGATCATCGACAGCGCCATGGGGTACAGGTAGATGGTGCGGATCAGCCCCTCGCGGCGAATGCGCTGGTCCAGCAGCACAGCGAGCACCACGCCGATCAGCAGACTGATGGCGATGAACATGCCACCGAACACCAACAGGTTCTGGCTGGCGACCCACCAGCGATCGTTGTCCCACAGGCGCTCGTACTGCTGCAGGCCGGCCCACTTGTAGCTGGGCATAAAGCGTGAGTTGGTGAACGAGAGCAGGAAGGTCCAGCCGATGTAGGCGTAGAAGCCGACCAGTACGATCAGCATGCTCGGCGCCAGAACCAGCTTGGGCAGCCAGCGCTGCAGGGCGTCGAGCGGCGAGGCTTTGGCAGGCCTGGCTTGAAGCGCGATGGAGCTCATGGGTGTGATCCCTCATGGAAATCGGGGATGTCGTCGCCCGCGGCACAGACCGAGGCCTGTGCCGGGACGAACGTTTCGGGAAGCGGGCGGAACGGTCCGCCCTCAGCGTTACTGCACGGCCTGGATCGCCGCCGCCAGTTGCTTGGCCGCCTTTTGCGGGTCGGCCTTGGGGTCGTTGAAGAAGTTGGTGACGACGTCGAACACCGCGCCCTGCACGTAGCTAGAAGCAGCCATGCCATGGGTCAGACTGGGCTGCAGACCGCTGCCCTTGGCGGCTTCCTTGAAGTCGGTCATCGACTGCTGGGCGCAGGCATCGAACTCGCTCATGTCCTGGTCCTGGCGAACCGGAATCGAGCCCTTGTTCTGGTTGAAGAACGTCTGGAATTCAGGCTCCAGTACGGTGCGTGCCAGGTCTTCCTGGGCCTTGCGGTTGTCGTCGTTGCTGAGCTTGAACATCGCCAGGGAGTCGATATTGAAGGCGAAGCTGCCCTGGGTGCCGGGGAACGGCAGGCACTGATAGTCCTTGCCAGCCACCTTGTTGGCAGCGGTGAACTCGCTCTTGGCCCAGTCGCCCATGATCTGCATGCCGGCCTTGCCATCGATGACCATGCCGGTGGCACGGTTCCATTCGCGCCCGGCCGCGTCGGCGTCGATGTAGTCGCGCAACTTCTTCAGTGCTGTGAAGGCCTGAACCATCTTGTCGCCGGTCAGGGTGTCGTTATCCAACTCGACGAAGGCCTTGTGATAGTCGTCCGGGCCAAGAATGCTCAGTACAAAGCCCTCGAACACGGTGCCGTCCTGCCAGGGCTGGCCGCCGTGTGCAACCGGAATGAAGCCGGCAGCCTTGAGCTTGTCGGCCGCAGCGAAGAATTCGTCGAGGGTCTTCGGCGGCGTGGCGCCGGCCTTCTCGAACACCTCCGGGTTGATCCACAGCCAGTTGACCCGATGCACGTTGACCGGCACCGCAACGTAGGAACCGTCGTACTGCATGATCTTGCGCACCTGCTCGGGCAGCATTTCGTCCCAGCGTTCGGCCTTGGCGGTGTCATCAAGATTGGCGAGCAGGCCGAGTTCGCCCCACTCCTGGATGTCCGGACCCTTGATCTGTGCGGCGGACGGCGGGTTGCCGGAAACGGCGCGGGTCTTCAGTACGGTCATGGCAGCCTCGCCACCACCGCCGGCGACGGCGAAGTCCTTCCAGGTATGGCCTTTCTGCTCGACCAGCTTCTGCAGGGTGTCGGCGGCGCGCTTCTCGCCACCGGAAGTCCACCAGTGCAGAACTTCGACCTCACCGGCATGGGCGAGTAATGGCAGGGCAAGGGAAACGGATAGAGCGAGACGATGGATCGCATTCATGGAGGGGCACCTTCTTGTTTTTATCCTGCAAGTCATGGTCGCTTGCGATGGATCGAGTCTATGCGCAGGGAAATGGACACTGGGTAACGAAGGGATGGGCGATGGTCACAGAGCCGTTACAAAGCCGCAGCGATCGTAACGAAGTGCACTGAGCCGGATCAGCGCGGCAAGGTCAGCGTCACCCTCAGCCCTCCCTGCTGCAGATTGCGCATGCTCAGTTCGCCACCGTGGGCGTGGGCGATATTCCGTGCGATACCGAGCCCCAGCCCGTAGCCCTGCTGCTGCCCCGAGAGCCGCACGTGGGGTTCGAAGACATGCTCAAGACGCTGCTCAGGCACGCCCGGGCCCTCGTCATCGACGTGCAGCACCAGCGCCTCCTTGCCGTCCTCAACATGCAGGTGGGCGCGCTCACCGTACTTCAGGGCATTGTCCAGCAGATTGCCGATGCAGCGCTTGAGTGCCAGCGGTTTGCCCGGATAAGGCGCCGAAGCCCGGCCGTCCAGGGTCACGCGGGTCTGGTCGCAGGCCTGATAGGGCTCGACGATGTGTTCCAGCAGCAGATTGAGGTCCACCGCCTCGATGTTCTCGTGGATGTCGGTGTCCTTCACGCATTGCAGTGCGCCCTTGACCAGCAGCTCCAGCTCGTCGAGGTCACGGGTGAACTTGATCTGCTGCGCTTCATCTTCCAGCAGCTCGACACGCAGACGCAGACGCGTGATGGGCGTGCGCAGGTCATGGGAAATCGCGCTGAACAATTGGCCTCGCTCGGTCAGGTAGCGACTGATGCGCTGGCGCATGTTGTTGAAGGCACGGCTCACCTCGACGATCTCGCTGGCGCCGACCTCGGTCAACGGCTGCACCTCGGCGCCCAGCGACAACTCCCGCGCCGCCTTGGCCAGGCGCTTCAGTGGCCGGCTCTGCCAGCGCACCAGCAGGCCGATGAACAGCAGCAGAAAGGCGCTGGTGAGCACGATGAACCACAACTGCTGGGCCGGCAGCCCCTCGTCCTCCAGGCTGACGTAGGGAGCTGGCATCAGCGAGGCCAGATAGAGCCATTCCTGCGGGGCGATCTGGATCTGCGTCACCAGCACCGGCGGTGACAGCGGTTCGAGGCCCAGCGCGTAGTGCGCCCAGGAGCGCGGCAACTCATCGAGCGTGATGCCACTGTTGAAGATGCGCAGGTCATCGGGGCTGACGAACTCGATGTTCAGGTCCACCGCGCCGCCGAGTCGCTGGCGCAATACCTGCTCCACCTCATGCAGGACCGCACGCTTGCGCGGCGTTTCCGGGAGGATCTCCATGTCCAGCGGCTTGTCGTTGAGCGACACGAAGAAACGTGTACCGCCCATGCTGCGCAACTGATCGAGCACCAATGGGCGATAGCCCAGCGGCAGCGAACG
>DNMQ01000398.1 GCA_003488145.1 Pseudomonas sp. | reverse complement strand
CCCGGCTCCTTCTTCGCGCCCCGGTGAATACTCAGTCGTGGAAACTCACCGGCCGAGAGGAACACATAGGGATAGGACTTATCGTCCCGCAGCAGGATGTTGTAAGGCGGTCGCCATTGCTTGATCAGGGTCTGCTCGAGCAGCAGCGCCTCGGTCTCGTTGGCGGTGATGGTGGTTTCGACCTGCGCGATCTTGGCCACCAGGGCGGCGGTCTTCGGCGCCTGGCCCGTCTTGCGGAAATAGCTGGCCAGACGCTTCTTGAGATTCTTGGCCTTGCCGACGTAGAGCAGTTTGGCCTGTGCGTCGAACATGCGGTAGACGCCCGGCCGGCCGCTGCAGGCGGCCAGGAACGCCGATGGGTCGAAGGTTTCGCTCATCAGTTGACGGTGTCGACCATCCCGTGGCGAACCGCCAGCAGGGCAAGCTCGACATCACTGGTAATCGACAGCTTTTCGAAGATGCGATAACGGTAGGTGTTGACTGTTTTCGGCGAGAGACAGAGCTTGTCGGAGATGCTTTGCACCTTCTGGCAGTTGGCGATCATCAATGCGATCTGGATTTCCCGCTCCGAGAGCAGATCGAATGGCGATTCGCTGAGCTGCGGCTGGAAGGATTTGAGCGCCAGTTGCTGGGCGATCTGCGGGCTGATGTAGCGCTGACCACCGAATACCATGCGAATGGCCTGCACCATTTCTTCCAGCGCCGCACCTTTGGTCAGATAACCCGCCGCGCCAGCCTGCAGGAGGCGCGTCGGGAAAGGGTCTTCTTCACATATGGTCACAGCGATGACCTTCAGATCGGGGTAGCTGCGCAGCAGCTTGCGGGTCGCCTCGAGGCCACCGATGCCCGGCATCTTGACGTCCATCAGCACCACATCGGGCTTCAGTTCCCGCGCCTTGCGGATGGCGTCTTCGCCGGAATCCGCCTGGCCTATCACCTGAAGACCGGAGATGTCCGCCAGCATGCGACTGATGCCCGTGCGAACCAGATCGTGGTCATCGACCACCAGCACCCTAATCAAGCAGACACCTCATTGACCGTACTAAAAGCTGGCTGGCTGCTCGCTTTTTCAGGAGCGAACTCTATCAAAAAAATCATCGGCCTGGCCCATCACGACGCAGGTAACTGATCGAGATCATAAGTCCATCGCCTCTGCCGACGAATTGCATGCTGAACGCCGATGAACGGCCAAAGTCACAAACCAGATGGCCATTTCCCTGGATCTCCCATGCTTACCCTGATCACCGCACTGGTGCTGACGGCCACTCACATGCTGGCCGGCAGACTGAGCAAACTCCACCAGTTACCGCGTAGCCGCTGGCTATCCGCAGCCGGCGGCGTCGCCGTTGCCTATGTCTTCGTCCACCTTCTCCCCGAGCTGGCCGATGGGCAGAGGGTGATGGAGGATAGCGGGTTCCACCCGCTGCGCTACCTGGAACACCATGCCTATCTGCTGGCACTGGTCGGCCTGGTCTGCTTCTACGGGCTCGAGCGGCTGATCAAGCAGCACCGCGACGAGCGGCCTGAAGGCGCACCTTCCCACGCGGGCGTGTTCTGGCTGCACATAGGTGCGTTTGCCGGCTACAACGCACTGATCGGCCATATCCTCGCCAACCGGGATTCCGGCCAGGCGCTGGAACTGGTCTGGTACACCGTGGCCATGTCGCTGCATTTCATGGTCAACGACGTGGCCCTTCAGCATGATCACCAAGACCTGTTTGCCCGACGCGGCCGCTGGATCCTGGCGGGGTCAACCCTGATCGGCTGGGCGTTCGGCTCGGTCATCGAGCTCTCGGAGCTGGGTGTGTCGGCCGTAACCGCCTTCATCGCCGGCGCGATCATCCTCAACGTCCTGAAGGAGGAGCTGCCGACGGAAAGGAACAGCCGATTCGGTGCATTCCTGCTCGGGTCGCTCGGCTACTCCTTCCTCCTATTGTTGATGTAGCCGAGCCTACCGCGCCTGTGTTCCTCTCCTGGGCCTGCGCATCAAACGATAGGCGGCCGGGATGACGAACAGCGACAGCAGCGGCGCACTCAGCATGCCGCCGACCATCGGCGCCGCAATGCGGCTCATCACTTCGCTGCCGGTGCCCGCCCCCAGCAGGATCGGCAAAAGACCGGCGACAATCACTGCAACGGTCATCGCCTTCGGGCGTACCCGCTGCACCGCACCTTCGCGGATTGCTTCGCACAGCGCGGCCTCGCCGTTCAGCCCGTCGCGCTGCTGGTCTGCCCAGGCGTTCTTCAGATATAGCAGCATGATCACGCCGAACTCCGCAGCGACTCCCGCCAGTGCGATGAAGCCGACGCCGGTGGCCACCGACAGGTTGTAATCCATCAGGTAGAGAAACCAGACGCCGCCGGTCAGCGCGAACGGCAGGGTCAGCATGATCAGCACCGCCTCATCCAGCCGGCCGAAGGTCAGGTAGAGGAGGAAGAAGATGATCAGCAATGTAGCGGGCACGACCAGCTTGAGGCGCTCGTTGGCGCGCTCGAGAAACTCGAACTGGCCCGAGTAAGCCAGGCTCATGCCGGGCAGCAGGCTGACTTCGCTGCTCACCGCATCACGCAGATCGGCGACGACCGACGCGATATCCCGGCCGCGCACGTCGACGTAAACCCAACCCGCCAGCCGCGCATTCTCGCTGCGCAGCATCGGCGG
>DNMQ01000394.1 GCA_003488145.1 Pseudomonas sp. | reverse complement strand
GATCGAGCAGCGCGCCGGGCTGCGTATCGGCTATCTGTTCCAGGAACATCGTCTGCTGCCCTGGCGCACGGTGCGGCAGAATCTGGCGCTGGTCGGCGCAGGGGCGGCGGAGATCGAGCGGCTGCTGGCCGAGGTCGGCCTGAGTGGCGCGGCTGACTCCCTGCCGGATCAGCTCTCGCTGGGCATGGCGCGCAGGGCGGCGCTGGCGCGCTGCCTGGCGATCAAGCCGGATCTGTTGCTGCTCGACGAACCCTTCGCCTCGCTGGATGCCGAGCGCGCCGCCGAGCTGCGCGGCCTGATCGCCCGCCTGCTGGATCGGCACCCGGACATGGCGATGATCTGCGTGACCCACGATCCGCGCGATGCCGACGATCTGGCCAATCGCCTGTGGTACCTGAGCGGCGTCCCGGCGACATTGCGCTGCGATGAGCCGCCCGGCAGCCCCGTCAATCTCAGCGAACTGAGCGAGCGCCAGCGCCGCGCCTGAGCGGGCATTCAACCGGTCAGCAGCTGCGTCAGCGCATGCAGCGCCAGACCGACTAGCCCGCCGACCAGGGTGCCGTTGATGCGGATGTACTGCAGGTCCTTGCCGACGCTCTGTTCCAGTTGCTCGACCAGTTCACGGCTTTCCCAGTTCTCCACGCGTTCGGCGATATAGGCACCGATCTGTCCGCGGTAGCGTTCCAGCAGGCCGGGAGCGGCGGCCAGCAGCTGCTCGTTGATCCAGTTGCGCATGGATTCGTCCGCCGCCAGGCCGTCACCGAGGCCGCGGCAGAGGCTGACGATGCGTCGGCCGATGCGTGAATCGTCACTGGCCAGATCGCTCTCCAGCCATGCGGTGAGTTCCTGCCAGAGATTGCCGAAATAGGCGCTGGTAGCCGGGTGCTCCAAGAGCTGCGCGAGGATGCGCTCGACCTCCAGAGCGTATTGCGGGTCATGCTCCAGGCGCTCGATGTACTCGCTGACGTGCTCGTCGAAGCGCTGGCGGATCAGGTGCTCGGGGTCGGCGGCGATCTCGGCGATCAGTGCGGACAGACCGTCGACGAACTTGTTCGCCGACCAGCCGCTAACCGGCCGGCTCAGGCCGAGATAGCGCAGGGTGCGGATTTCCCGGCTGATGGCGTCAGCGACCAGCGCGCGGGTTTCCTCGTCCTGCATGATCGAATCGAGGCGGATCAGTAACTCGTCGAGCATCGCCTGATGCCGGCCCTGGCTGGTCAGCACGCGCAAGGCCTGGGCCAGCGGGGCAGAGAGGTCGAACTTGCGCAGTCGCGTGGTCACCTTGGCCTCGACGAAGGCGCGCACGCGTTCGTCATGCAGCGCGGCGATGCCGAAATGTGCAACGCCGGTGAGCCTGCGGCCGACCGCCTCGGCATTGCTCGGATGGCGTAGCCAGCCGGCCAGGCGCGAGGCGATGTCGAGTTCCTGCAGCTTGGCCAGCACCAGCGGCGTGGCGAGGAAATGCGTGGTGATGAAGCTGGACAGGTTCTGACCGATGCGTGCCTTGCTGCGCGGGATGATCGCCGTGTGTGGGATCGGCAGACCCAGCGGGTGGCGGAACAGCGCGGTGACGGCGAACCAGTCGGCGATCGCGCCGATCATGGCAGCTTCGGCGAACGAGGCGACGTAGCCCCAGGCCGGATGGCTGGCCTCGAAGCGTGTCGCGACGATGTAGAGCAGGGCGGCCAATAGCAACAGAAGGCCGGCGACCAGCTTCATGCGCGAAACCGGTGACTGCCAGGCGCTGATTAGCGAACGCATACGGTTCCTCGTGTCGATGGTGGGCGTGTGCGGTAGACAGCGAAGCAGGGGTTCGAGGTCGGTAGTTGCAGGTCAGGCCGCTCTTTCCGGGCAGCCCGTCTGCAAGGGGCATCACCTTCCGCGGGTCAGGGCTCTTTTTACTCGACGGGGATGAGGCCGTGCTGGCGTCCGGCACATCACCGGTAACGGAAAGGCGTCGACGGGCCTCGGGTCACTGGCCGGATTTCGCTCGGCGACCGGCCCGGATAATCCCTCGCGCCGAATAGAACATTGCGGCCAGCCCCGCAACAGTAAACACCAGCGTCATCAACGGTGGCCCGCCTGCCTCCCGATTGATACGAGTAGCAACCGCCATAGCCGTGAAGATCAAAAAACACACCAGCGCGACCAGCGCCCAAGCTAAAAGTCTATTCATCCATTACCTCTGAGTTGCATCAAGATCGGGGTTTGCGCTCAGGTCGAACGTGCCAGTATCCAGGCTCCCCATCCCCGGAGGTGACATCTTCGTATGAAGCCTTCGGGACCAGTTCCACGGGTGGGGGGGCCATAGCACAACGGTGTTCAAACTTCTCAAACCATGTGGGGAAACATTCGCCGCAGTGCCGGCACGCGTGGGCCGCCGGCCCCGGTGCGGATGACTCGGGCAAAGGTAGTGGCCTCCTAGCGGCATTGCATCGGAGCCTTTCCTCCGCAGCGTCCTGTCGAAGCCTCTCCTCCACAGCCTTGCAGGCTTCCACGAGCCCGGTCCCCCGGCAAAGGCCGCAGCGTCCACCATCGAGGTGGCGTTGTGGACGAACCCGCCCGGCCCCGGCACAACGGGGGCAAGGGGTCATGGTCGAGTGTGGTTCAGGCCGATTGGCGCGTTCGCAAGTCAGGCAAGTATCACCCGCAGAGTGGGTGACCCACCGCCCGCATCCACTACCGCATCTCTGCATGGTCAGTCCCAATTGTTGAGGTAGTGCGAGTTCTCAGAGTCACGCAGGCGGCGAGACGGCGCGGTCGGCTGGTATCCAGTGTGCAGGCGATCCCGCGCATCCACCAACGCCGCTTCTGTGGAGGCCAGCCGGCTTGACATATCGTTGAGCTTGCGTGTGGCCTCTCCCAGCTGCTGTTGAGCCTGGCTCAGCTCGGCGCCATTGGACGCGAGCATCGCCCCAAAAGCTGCGCCCGCCAGAAATGCCGCAATAGCTACAAACCAGAACATTCACGCAACCCCTTGCGCCAATTTTTTATAGGAATTTTTGACATTCGCTTTCAGCTAATGGCGTTTTGCCATGTGTGAAAGCTACTGAGGCAAGAGCTCATTGGCAAGCGGCGACGGCTCGGGGTGGCTGGGGTATGGCGTCCCGACTCAGGGACTCCTGGTTTGGATTCGGCTTCCAGGTTCGGTCGCTTCCAAATTCAAACCAAGAAACTGCTTTACCCCCTGGCGCGGAAAGTACGTAGAAGGTCAGTAAGGTTGGTGAGCGAAACCTATAACTTGCTTGACGCGCTGAGAGTCTCTCTTCGCCGTGCTGCGGCAAAAAGGCGCACCGCAGGCCGACCGTGGCCGGGCTGACGTAGGGTTGGCGATGCTTCGGCGGGCTGAAGCCCACCTCTATGGCTCATGAGCCCGTGAAGTGGGCATCGCCTTGTGGATCAGACCTCGTCGTCCTCTTCCTCGCGGATCAGCACGTACTGGCCTTCGGCATCGTTCAGGCAGTCCCAGACGTAGAACATCGATACCTGGCCCGGGCTTTCCGTGACGGCGGCGTAGTCGCCGGGCACGGCAGTGAAGTAGACGCCGGAGTCGGGCGCTGCCTGGCAGGCGATGCGGGCGACGACGAAGGCTTCCGGCGCGGTGCCGTCGAAGTAGTCGT
>DNMQ01000393.1 GCA_003488145.1 Pseudomonas sp. | reverse complement strand
CGCATGGACTACACCATCATCGGCCGCGAAGTGAACCTCGCCAGCCGCCTGGAAAGCGCGGCCGAGGCCAGCGAGATCCTGGTCTCTCACGAAACCTATTCGCTGGTAAAGGACGTGATCATGTGCCGCGACAAGGGGCAGATCGCGGTCAAGGGTTTCTCCCGTCCGGTACAGATCTACCAGGTGGTGGACTTCCGCCGCGACCTGGGCGCGACCAACAGCTTCGTCGAGCACGAGCTACCAGGCTTCTCCATGTACCTGGACACCAACGGCGTGCAGAACTTCGACAAGGAGCGGGTAATCCAGGCGCTGCAACAGGCCGCCGAGAAACTCCGCGACAAGGTCATCCTCTGATTTACTGATTGGCGGGCTGGCAGCGTGCGGTTACCGTGTCCGGTCCGCAGAGCCCGCTTTCGAGATCGCCGATGCTATCGCTGCGCAACTACCAGCACGACCTCATTGCCCACAGCCACGACCACCCGCAACTGGTGTTCGGCCTGAGTGGCCAGCTGGAGTTCGAGATCGCCGGACGCGGCAGCCGGATCGGCGAACGCGGCCTGGCAATCGTCCCTGCAGCCGTGCATCACGCCTGTGCCAGTGTGACCGGCAGCCATTGCCTGGTGCTGGACGTGCCGTCCGAAGGCTGGCTGCGCCAGCGCCTGGGCCACCACTGCGAAAGCAGCCTGCGGTTGCTGGACCGCCCGGACACGCTGCGTCTCGGCCCGACCCAGCAGAGCCTGGTGAGCTGGCTGGCGAGCAGCCCGATCAACGATTCGGTGATCGCCGAGCAGGGTGCCGTCCTGCTGCTGGCCAGCCTCAACGGCGTACATGGCGCCGCGCCCCACTCTACCGCGTTGCCGCTGGCCGCCATCGACAGCTTCATTGACCAGCATCTCGCACACCCGCTGCAGGTCGCCGATCTGGCACGCATCGCCGGTCTGTCGGTGGCACGGCTGCACGCGCGCTTTCTAGGCGAGACCGGCTGCACGCCCATGGAGTACGTCCGCCGGCGCCGCCTGCAACAGGGCGAGGCGCTGCTGCACGACACCCGCCTGCCGGTTGGCGAGATCGCCGCGCGCGTCGGTTATGGCTCGCAAAGCGCCTTTACCGCCGCCCTGGTGCGCGCCCGAGGCTGCACGCCGCGCGCGCTGCGGCGAGAGTTGCGCGACAAAATCGATGATTGACGCGACAGACACCCGCTCGCCCGCGGCCTAGCATGGCCACTGATTCGTCAAGGTTCAGCTCGCCATGATCAGCTCGCTTCATATGCGCTGCGTAACGCGCAGCTCACGCCGGTTCCTCACACCATGACGCCGCGCAACGCCCTGCTGGCGATCCATCTCGGCGCGCTGATGTTTGGCCTGTCCGGCGTGCTCGGGAAACTGGCCGAGAGCTCGGCGCTGGTCATCACCTTTGGCCGTGCGCTGTTCGCCGTGCTTGCCCTGCTGTTGGTGGCGCAGCTGCTGCGCCCCAGCGGTGCGCTGCCCAGCTGGCGTCAGCGTGCCGGTCTGGCGCTGGGAGGGCTGTTGCTCGGCGCGCATTGGCTGACCTTCTTCATTGCGGTGAAGATCGCCGGTGTCGGCATCGCCACCCTGGGCTTCGCCAGCTTCCCCGCGTTCACCGTACTACTCGAAGGCCTGCTGTTCCGCGAGCGCACCCGCGCCGTGGAGTTCGCCATGGTTGGCCTCGTCACCGCGGGCCTGCTGCTGGTCGCACCCACCTTCGATCTCGGCAACGGCCCGACTACCGGACTGCTCTATGGGGTGCTCTCGGGTTTGCTGTTCGCGCTGCTATCGCTGCTCAATCGCGCCGTGACCCGTGGCCTCGATCCGGTGCGATCGGCGCTGTGGCAGAACCTGGCGATCTTCGCCGGCCTGCTACCCTTCTGCGGAGCGGCGATCCCGACCATCCCGGCGCAGGACTGGCTCTGGCTCGCCCTGCTGGGAGTGCTCTGCACCGGGCTTGCGCACAGCCTGTTCGTTGCCAGCCTGCGGGTACTGAAAGCGCGAACCACCTCGGTGATCTTCGCTCTGGAGCCCGTCTACGGCATCGCCTTCGCCTGGTGGCTGTTCAACGAGCAGCCAACGCTGCGCATGCTGATCGGTGGCGCCTTGATCATCATCGCGAGCGTGATCACCAGCCGCCTGAAGAGCCCGGCGCCCACGCCCCAGCCAGTGAGCTGAACCTACGCGATCGCCCGGCCCGATTCAGCGGTCGTTGTGCCCCAGCGACCGCAGCGGGTCGATCCGGTCGCGCACCCGCTGCTTGAGTTCCTTCGCCTCGGGAAAGCCGCCGTCGCGCTTGCGCTCCCAGATCTGCTCGCCGTCGCAGCTGATGTGGAAGGTCCCGCCGCTCGCGGGCACCAAGGACACCCGCCCCAGGTCGTCGGCAAAGGTCGAAAGCAGCTCTTGAGCCAGCCAGGCGGCGCGCAGCAGCCATTGGCACTGGGTGCAATAGGTGATGACAATTTCAGGCTTGGCAGGACTCATGCGCGGCGCCTCCGGCTGGTTGAGTGCCGCCTATAATAGCCGCCTCTCCCGTGCATACCTCTGGTTCGACCATGTTTCGCCTGCTCGCTTTCCTGCTCCTCGTTGTCTGCCTGCCAGCTGCCTTTGCCGAAACGGCCCAACCCAGGACCGGCCTGGTGCTGTCCGGCGGCGCCGCGCGCGGGCTGGCCCATGTCGGGGTGCTGAAAGCCCTGGAGGAACAGGGTGTGCGCATCGACGCCATCGCCGGCACCAGCATGGGCGCAGTGGTCGGCGGGCTCTACGCGGCGGGCTATAGCGTGGCCGAGCTGGAGCGACTGGCGCTCACCCTCGACTGGCAGCAGGTGCTGTCCGACGACCCGCCGCGCCAGGACATTCCCTACCGGCGCAAGCAGGACGACCGCGACTTTCTCATCAAGCAAAAGCTCAGCTTTCGCGACGACGGCAGCCTCGGCCTGCCACTGGGCGTAATCCAGGGTCAGAACCTCGCACTGCTGCTCGAACGCCTGCTGGTGCATGCCAGCGACACCCGCGATTTCGACCAGCTGCCGATTCCGTTCCGCGCCGTGGCCACGGACATCGCCAATGACGAAAAGGTGGTCTTCCGCCGCGGCCACCTGCCCCAGGTGATCCGCGCGAGCATGTCGATCCCCGCGGTGTTCGCGCCGGTGGAGATCGATGACCGGCTGCTCGTCGACGGCGGCATGGTGGACAACATCCCCATGGATGTGGCGCGTGACATGGGCGTCGACCGTTTGATCGTGGTGGATATCGGTACTCCGCTCAAACCGCGCAAGGAGCTGGTGACCGTGGTCGATGTGCTCAACCAGACCACCACCATGATGACCCGGCGTAATTCCGAAGCGCAGCTGGCCACGCTGCAGCCGCAGGACGTGCTGATCCAGCCGCCGCTGGCCGCCTACGGCTCTACCGACTTCGCCCGCGCCGAGCAGCTGGTCGATGCCGGCTATCGTGCGACGCTCGCGCTGCAAGGACGACTGGCCGAAATGCGCACGACGACTGGCGGCAATCCGGCATTGAGCCTCGCGCGCTCCGGCGACCCGCGCACACCGGTCATCACCGCAATCCGGGTGGAAAACGACTCCAAGGTCGGCGATGCGGTGATCCGGCGGCATATTCGCCAGCCGCTGGGCGAGCCGTTGGACCTGGAGCGCCTGCAAAAGGACATGGGCACGCTCTACGGCCTGGATTACTTCGAGCGGGTCGAATATCGCGTCCAGCGCGGGAAAATCGGCAACACTCTGGTCATCAACGCACGCGAGAAGCGCAGCGGCACCGACTACCTGCGTCTGGGGCTGAGCCTTTCCGACGATTTTCAGGGCGACAGCGTGTTCAACCTGGG
>DNMQ01000369.1 GCA_003488145.1 Pseudomonas sp. | reverse complement strand
CACCCTGCGCACCGCCTACGAGCGCGGCGTGCGCCTGCACATCGAACTGCCGCCCGGCCAGGTGCTGACCGGCCTGGCGCGGCGGGTTTTCGAACAAGGTACGCTGGTCGCCTTCGATGGCGCCCGGCTCGATACGCTGGACGCCTTGCTGCGTCAGGAGGTAGGTCGAACCGAGTAGAGCGTGCACGGGCTTGCCGGCACCGGACGGTGCGACAGGCTGCGGGAAACGGTCGACGCCGGCCGTCCCGCTCGATGGATAACAACAACTCACTTCGACAACAGGCGCATCGGGCCGGTACTGCCGGGCATCGGGCGCCACTGGAGGAAAACAACAATGATCATCTTCGGTGTGGCCTTTCTGGCCTTGTGCACGCTGAGCGGGCTGTTCGCCGGCGAACTGCTGGGCAAGCTGCTCGGCGTGCCGGCCAACGTCGGCGGCGTCGGCATTGCGATGGTGCTGCTGATCCTGCTCGGCAGTTATCTGAAGAACCGTGGCCTGTTCAAGGCCGATACCGAACAGGGCGTGAAGTTCTGGAGCGCGGTGTACATCCCCATCGTGGTCGCCATGGCCGCGCAGCAGAACGTCTACGGCGCGCTGTCCGGCGGACCGATGGCAATCCTCGCCGGCGTCGCGGCGGTGGTGCTGGCCTTTGCCCTGCTGCCGGTGCTGGACCGCATCGGGCGAAAAAAGCCTGAGGCCGAGCCGGCCGCAGCCGTCAAACCTGTCGTCGGCGCGCGGGGGTAACGGCCATGTACGAATCTCTGATGAAAGTGGTGTCCGGCTACGGCCTGATCAGCGGCTTCGCCCTCATCGGCGCGACCATGTGGCTGTCCTACTGGCTGTCGGACAAGCTGACCAAGGGTCGTCTGCACGGCTCGGCCGTGGCGATCCTCATTGGCCTGTTGCTCTCCTACATCGGCGGGGTGGTGACCGGCGGGCAGAAAGGGCTGGTCGATATCGCGCTGTTCTCCGGCATCGGCCTGCTCGGCGGCGCCATGCTGCGTGACTTCGCCATCGTCGCCACCGGTTTCGGCGTCAGTGTGGAAGAGCTCAAGCGCGCCGGTCTGGTGGGTGTGCTGGCGCTGTTCGTCGGCGTGTTCTCCTCCTTCATCGCCGGTGTCACGGTGGCCATGGCGTTCGGCTACACCGACGCGGTCAGCCTGACCACCATCGGCACGGGCGCTGTGACCTACATCGTCGGCCCGGTCACCGGCGCGGCGATTGGCGCCAGCTCCGAAGTCATGGCGCTGTCGATCGCCGCAGGCCTGGTCAAGGCGATTCTGGTGATGATCGCGACGCCGTTCGTGGCGCCGATGATCGGCCTGAACAACCCCCGTGCCGCGGTGATCTTCGGCGGCCTGATCGGTACCTCCAGCGGTGTGGCCGGCGGCCTGGCGGCCACCGATGCCCGCCTGGTGCCTTACGGCTGCCTGACTGCGGCGTTCTACACCGCGCTTGGCTGCCTGCTCGGACCATCGCTGCTGTTCTTCGTCATGCGCGGATTGTTGGGCTGAGCTGCCCCCCGCTGTAATTCCCCGCCATACGCAGCGCGCCCTTCAGGGCGCGTTTGCGTTCATCAAGGAATGCCGAAAGATGAACTCTCTCAAGGTCAGCCACAAACTGGCCCTTGGCTTCGCCGCCGTTCTGGCGCTGACCATCGCCGTCGCACTGATCGGTATCTATGGCATGGATGCATTGATCTCTCGCAGCGACAAGGCGCAGAGCGCAGCCAAATTGCTCGACGAGGCCAATCGCATCCGTTACGCCCAGGTCAGCTTCGAGACCCGCGGCGATCCCCGTCATGTGGAAGTGGTCGAACAGTCCGTGGCCCGGGTTGTCGAGCTGGTGCAGGAGCAGAAGGCTGAATTCAGCGATCCGCAGGACCTGCAGCGTCTGGAGGTGATCGCCAATGAGGCCCAGCACTACCGCCAGCGCTTTCTCGAGCTGGCCGGACTCTGGGAACGCAAGGTGAAGACGCGCAGCAGCTGGGTCGCGGCCGGCAATACATCCGACGCACTGATCGCCGAGCTGGAGGCGCGCTGGGCCGGCACGCCGGACGCACCGGTCATGCATGAGGATCCGCGTAGCGCAGCCATCGGCCTGCAGGCCGGTGAAGTCTCCAAGCACAACCGCATGGTGCGCTTCATGGTGCGCGGCTACCTGATGACCGAGACCGAGCAGTCGCTGCAGCAATTGCAGCAACAGTTCAGCACGCTGCAGGCGGCGGTGGACAGGCTGGATGCCCAACTGGCCGGCACCCCCGGCGTCGATCTGCAGCCTCTGCGTGATTCGGTGGCGACCTATATCCGCCAGTTCGGCCAGCTGCCGCCGATCGTCGCCGCCCAGGCGCAGGCGCGCGAAGAGATGCAGAGCATCTTCGACAGCATCTACCGCAACACCAGCGAAATCGTGCAGACCCAGACCGACAAGCGCAGCGCCGAAGCCGGGCAGAAAAAGGCGCTGCTGCTGGCAATCACGCTGCTGGCGGTGGCGCTGGGATCGCTGATCAGCTGGCTCATCGTGCGTCAGCTGACGCAACCGCTGGCCCAGGCCGTGGCGATCGCCGAGCGCATCGGTGCAGGCGACATGACCGAGCAGCCGCGGCAGCGGCGCAGCGACGAGTTCGGCCAGCTACTCGATGCGCTGGACCGCACCCGGGACAATCTGCGTGACCTGATCGGCCGCATGAGCGGCATCACCGGCCAGCTGGCCAGCGCGGCAGAGGAGCTTTCGGCGGTGACCGGACAGACCAGCGCGGGCATCCAGAGCCAGCGCCTGGAAACCGATCAGGTCGCTACCGCCATGCACGAGATGGCCGCGACCGTGCAGGAGGTGGCGCGCAATGCCGACGAGGCGTCCAGCGCCGCGCAGCATGCCGATCGCCAGGCGGCGCAGGGTGATGTGGTGGTGCAGCGGGCCCTGACGCAGATAGACCGCCTGTCCTCCCAGGTCGGGCTGTCGGCCGAGGCAATGGCGCAGCTGAACCAGGAAACGGCGGGTATCAGCACCGTGCTCACCGTGATCAACGGCATTGCCGAACAGACCAACCTGCTCGCCCTCAATGCCGCCATCGAGGCGGCCCGCGCTGGTGACGCCGGTCGCGGTTTTGCCGTTGTGGCCGACGAGGTGCGCGGCCTGGCGTTGCGCACCCAGCAGTCGACGGCGCAGATCGAGGAGCTGATCGGCAACCTGCAGAAGGGCGCGCTGCATGCCTCGTCGCTGATGGACAGCAGCCGTGGCCTGGCAGATGAGACGGTCAGGCTGGCGCGTGATGTCGGCGACGAGCTGCAGGCCATTACCCGCACGATCTCGACCATCCAAGCGATGAACATGCAGATCGCTACGGCGTCCGAAGAGCAGAGTTCGGTGGCCGAAGACATCAACCGCAGCGTGCTCAGCGTGCGCGATGTGGCCGAGCAGTCGGCCGCGGCCGCGCAGCAGACCGCGGCCTCGACGGTGCAGCTGGCGCGGCTGGGCAGCGAGCTGCAGGAGCTGACCGCGCGCTTCCAAGTCTGAAGCGATCCGCACAGCCGGTGCGGGGTGCGAGCTGCTGCGCCCTTCGTCCGGCCTCTCGTCTCCTCGGCCCAACGTCGGGGGTTACAGCGGTAGGTTTTTCTGGCAGGGTGTCTCTGTGATTGCGTGACGATTTGCCACAGCTGGCAGTCGACGCGAATCGATGTGATTGCGGGAGA
>DNMQ01000448.1 GCA_003488145.1 Pseudomonas sp. | reverse complement strand
CCCAGGGCGCAGGGGCAGGCGATGACCAGCACGGCGACGGCGTTGATCAGCGCGACCTCGACCGGGGCGCCAGTCAGCAGCCAGCCGATCAGGGTGAACACGGCGATCACCAGTACCGCCGGGACGAACACCTGACTGACCTTGTCCACCAGCTTCTGGATCGGCGCCTTGGTTGCCTGGGCGTCTTCCACCAGGCGGATGATCCGCGCCAGCACGGTCTCGCCACCGAGCGCAGTAGTGCGCACCAGCAGCCTGCCCTCGCCATTGATCGCGCCGCCGGTGATGCGGTCGCCCGGTGCCTTGTTTACCGGCAGGCTTTCGCCGCTGATCAGCGCTTCGTCGGCCTGGCTCTCGCCCTCGACCACTTCACCGTCCACCGGGAAACGCTCGCCGGGCTTGACCAGTACCAGGTCGTCCAGGCGCAACGCGGCGATGGCGACATCTTCCTCGCGGCCGTCGACTACCCGCGTCGCGCGGTCTGGGCGCAAGGCTTCGAGCGCACGAATGGCGGCGCTGGTCTGGCGCTTGGCGCGACTTTCCAGGTATTTGCCCAGCAGCACCAGGGCGATCACCACTGCCGAGGCCTCGAAATACAGGTGCGGCATCTGCCCGGCCGGCGTCGCCCACCATTGATAGAGGCTCAGGCCATAACCGGCGCTGGTGCCGATGGCGACCAGCAGATCCATGTTGCCGGCGCCAGCGCGCACCGCCTTCCAGCCGGCCACGTAGAAGCGTGCGCCGAGGATGAACTGTACTGGGGTGGCGAGCAGGAACTGGATCCACGCTGGCAGCATCCAGTGCTGCCCGAACAGTTCGCCGAACATCGGCAGCACCAGCGGTGCGGCCAGCAACAGGGCGGCGATCACCGCCCAGCGTTCACGCTGCAGGCGCCGCTCGGCATCTTCTTCGGGGCGCTGCTGGTCGCCGGCGCTTGCCTTGTAGCCGGCGGCCTCGACCGCCTGGATCAGCACGGCGGGGTCCGGCGTACCGATCACCTCGACATGCGCACGCTCGCTGGCCAGATTCACCGCGGCGCTGCGCACGCCTGGCACCTTGAGCAAGGCGCGTTCGACCCGGCCGACGCAGCTGGCGCAGGTCATGCCCTCGATGTTCAGCTCGATGCTCTGCAGCGGTACGCCGTAGCCGGCCTTTTCCACGGCCTCGATCAGCGTCGCCACACCCAGGTCATCGCCTTCGATACGCACCTGTTCGTTGGCCAGGTTGACGTTGGCCGCGGCGACGCCCGGCACCTTGAGCAGGGCCCGCTCGACGCGGCCGGCGCAGCTGGCGCAGGTCATACCGCTGACCGGCAGCGTATGGGTGGCGCTGGACATGGCAGTGACTCCTCGGATTGCGATGGCTGCAGGATCGACCTTAACCCTATGGCAAGGTCAACACCATGATCTGCGACAGCAGGTGCCTTGACCTTGCCCGGGTGGCAAGGTCGAGAATCGGCGCCTTCAGCAGACGAGGAGAGCGACGATGCAAGTATTCAACGTGAGCGGAATGACCTGCAGCCACTGCGAGCGTGCGGTAACCCAGGCCATCCAGGCGCTGGACCCGCAGGCGCAGGTGCAGGTGCAGGTGGACCTGGCGGCCGGAACGGTGCAGGTCCAGAGCAGCGCCAGCGAGCAGGCGATTCGCCAGGCGATCAGCGAGGAGGGTTACCAGGTGAGCTGATCGCTCACGCGGCAGGCTGGTCGGGATCGTCCGGCCAGTCGCGGACCAGGCCGCGGAACAGCGGGTCGATCAGCGCCCTGGTATCGACCTCTGGGGCGAACAGTTCGGTGTCGCGCGTCCAGTCGGTGAACAGTCCGACCACCAGGGCATGCAGCGACAGCGCGGCGAGCCGCGGCGTGACGCCGGGGCGCAGGCAGGTCGAGGCGTTGCGCAGCAGGTTTTCGCACAGATCGATGAACTGGTTGATGAAGGCGTGGTGACGTTCCTCGGCTTCACGCAGTTCATCGGTGAATTCGCACTTGTGCAGCAGGATGGTGAAGATTCGGCGCTTCTGCTCGTTGCTGGCCAGGGTGCTGATCGCCTCGACCGTCAGGTTGCGCAGGGCGATCAGTGCCTGAAGCGGCTGCTGCTGATCGCAGCTGCACAGGCGCTCGGTCATCTGCTCCGGTGGCAGGCGAATCTGGTTGAGCATTTCGTGGAACAGGTGCGCTTTGTTCTGAAAATGCCAGTACACCGCGCCGCGCGTCACACCGGCGTCACGGGCGATCTGATCGAGGCTGGTGTGGGCCACCCCCTTGTCCAGAAACAGCCGCTCGGCAGACGCGAGGATGGCGATACGAGTTTTTTCGGCTTCTTCTTTGGTTCGGCGCATGGGCAGATTCAGGCAGATGACGGCTGCTTCGGGCGTCCAGCAGCGATGGAGGGCGGCCAGTGTAACGGCGCATCTCGTCGTGATGCATGTTTACAATCGGCGGTGTATGTAACAGCATCTTGCACGCCGGTGCAAATTCCCGGGCACGGTCGAGGTCCCAACAACTCACCCGGCCACGTCTTCTTTCCAGCTTGCGAGCCTCTGATGTCCCTGCGGATTCTTCTCATACTGGGCGCGCTCAGCGCGTTCGGTCCCCTGGCGATCGACATGTACCTGCCGGCGTTCCCTTTGCTGGCGGAGTCGTTCGGCACCAGTGTCGATCACGTGCAGCTTTCGCTGGCGGCCTATTTCATCGGCCTGGC
>DNMQ01000067.1 GCA_003488145.1 Pseudomonas sp. | reverse complement strand
GCTGGACCTTGTCCATCTCGCTCACGTCGTGGATGACCTTGACCGGGCCGGCGCCGATTCGCTGACCGATGGCACGACCTTCGACCAGCACGGTGCCTTTTTCCTTCAGCAGGTAGCGCTCCATGACATTGGCGCTGCTGCGGCTCTTAACGGTTTCCGGACGTGCCTGGACGATATACAACTGGTTGTCGTCGCCATCTTTGGCCCACTCGATGTCCATCGGACGGCCGTAGTGCTTCTCGATGGTCATGGCCTGCTTGGCGAGGTTGGTCACTTCTTCGTCGGTCAGACAGAAGCGCATGCGATCGGCCTGGTCGACGTCGACTGTCTTGACCGACTTGCCGGCGCTGGCTTCGGCGCCGTACACCATCTTGATTGCCTTGCTGCCCAGGTTGCGGCGCAGGATTGCCGGGCGACCGGCTTCCAGCGTGTGCTTGTGGACATAGAATTCGTCCGGATTGACCGCGCCCTGAACGACAGTCTCACCCAGGCCGTAGGCGCCGGTGATGAACACCACGCCGCGGAAGCCGGATTCGGTGTCCAAAGTGAACATGACACCTGCAGTGCCGGTTTCCGAACGCACCATGCGCTGCACGCCGGCGGACAGGGCAACCAGCTTGTGGTCAAAGCCCTGGTGCACGCGATAGGCAATCGCACGGTCGTTGAACAGAGAAGCGAACACTTCCTTGGTTGCGCGGATCACGTTGTCCACGCCGCGTATATTGAGGAAGGTTTCCTGCTGGCCCGCGAAGGAGGCGTCCGGCAGGTCTTCGGCGGTGGCCGAGGAGCGTACCGCGACCGCCATGTTGTCATTGCCGCCGGACATTTCCGCGAATGCGGTGCGGATGTCGGCATCCAGTTGAGGCGGGAATTCAGCTTCCATCACCCAGCCGCGAATCTGCGCGCCAGCTTTGGCGAGGGCATTGACGTCATCCACGTCCAGCGAATCGAGAAGCGCATGGATCTGCTCGTTGAGACCGCTGAGCTCCATGAAATCACGATAGGCCTGGGCCGTAGTGGCGAAACCGCCAGGCACCGAAACACCCGCGCCTGCGAGGTTGCTGATCATCTCGCCCAGGGAGGCGTTCTTGCCCCCTACACGCTCAACGTCATGATTGCCGAGCTTATCGAGGGAAACTACGTACTCTACCAAGGTGATCTCTCCACATTAGTGTTGGAAACTCAACCGGAGCCTGGCCGCACGACTGTGGCCCGACCCTGCAAAATAAGTAACAATGCCCGCTAACCGGGCTCGGCGAAGGGCCTACTATAGCTAGGAACCGTTCTCGACTTAAGGCCCAAGGCACATGAAACGAACTGCTTTCTTCATTTCTGACGGCACAGGCATCACCGCGGAAACCCTGGGCCAGAGTCTTCTGGCACAGTTCGAGAACATTACCTTCACGAAGCTGACCCGCCCATACATAGACACCGCCGAAAAAGCGCGGGCCATGGTACAGCAAATCAATAATGCCGCGGAAAAGGACGGTGGCCGGCCGATCATCTTCGACACCCTGGTGAACCAGGAAATCCGTGACATTCTGGCCGAATCCAATGGCTTCATGATCGACATCTTCTCTTCCTTTCTTGCGCCGTTGGAACATGAGCTGATGTCACGTTCCTCCTACTCCGTTGGTAAATCCCACTCCATCAGCCACAACGCCAATTACATGGAGCGTATCGAGGCGGTTAACTTCGCCCTCGATAACGATGACGGCGCCCGCACTCGCTACTACGACAAGGCGGACCTCATCCTCGTCGGCGTTTCCCGCTGCGGCAAAACACCGACCTGCCTGTATATGGCGATGCAGTACGGCATCCGCGCTGCCAACTACCCCTTGACCGAGGACGACATGGAGCGCCTGCAGTTGCCGAGCGCCCTCAAGGAGTACAAGGACAAACTGTTCGGCTTGACCATCGACCCGGATCGCCTGGCGGCCATTCGCCACGAACGCAAACCCAACAGTCGTTATGCCAGCTTCGCTCAGTGCGAATTCGAAGTCCGCGAGGTGGAAAGCCTGTTCCGCCGCGAGAACATCAACTACATCAACTCGACGCATTTCTCCGTCGAGGAAATCTCTGCAAAGATCCTCGTGGAGAAAGGCGTCGAGCGTCGACTCAAATAAGTGCCGCTTCGCTAGACAACAAAAAGTCCGCTTGGTGCGGACTTTTTGCGTTTTTCAGCCGGAAGAATTCGATTTCCGGCAGTTGAAGCGCATCAGAAAGTGTCACCTGGCACACGTACCCACCCTTCCATCAGTACGCGCGCGCTGCGGCTCATGATCGCTTTGGTAACCGTCCACTGGCCGTCGATCTGCTTCGCCTCGGCACCGACCCGCAGCGTGCCGGACGGATGCCCGAAGCGCACGGCCTGACGCTCGCCACCACCTGCCGCGAGATTCACCAGCGTGCCAGGCACTGCCGCCGCCGTACCGATGGCCACCGCACAGGTGCCCATCATGGCGTGGTGCAGCTTGCCCATGGACAACGCCCGCACGAGCAGATCGACCTCACCTGCGTCGATGTTCTTGCCGGAAGACGCCCGATAACTTTTCGGCTGGGAAACGAACGCAACCTTCGGCGTGTGCTGACGGGTCAGCGCCTCCTCCGCGGTCTTGATCAAGCCCATTCGCAGAGCACCGGCCACACGAATCGACTCCAGACGAGCCAGAGCATCCGGATCGCCATTGATGTCCTCACGCAGTTCTGTGCCCTGGTAGCCGATGTCCTCGGCATTGACGAACACAGTGGGAATGCCGGCGCTGATCATGGTCGCCTTGAGCGTACCGATGCCCGGGACCTCCAGCTCATCGATCAGATTGCCGGTGGGAAACATCGAACCGCCCTCCTCGCCGTCGTCGGACGGATCGAGGAATTCCAGCACGATCTCGGCAGCCGGAAAGGTCACGCCGTCCAGCTCGAAATCGCCGGTCTCCTGCACCTGGCCGTTGGACACCGGCACGTGGGCGATGATGGTCTTGCCGATGTTGGCCTGCCAGATCCGCACCACACAGGTGCCGTTCTGCGGAATACGCTCGGCATCCACCAGGCCGGCATGCAGCGCGAACGCGCCGGCGCCGGTTGAAAGGTTGCCGCAGTTGCCGCTCCAGTCGACGAAGGGCTTGTCGATCGACACCTGACCATAGAGATACTCGACGTCATGATCAGGTCGAGTGCTCTTGGACAGGATGACGCATTTGCTGGTGCTGGACGTGGCGCCGCCCATGCCGTCGATGTGCGCCGAATAAGGGTCGGGACTACCGATCACGCGCAAGAACAGCTTGTCGCGCGCAGCGCCCGGCACCTGGCAGCTTTCCGGCAGGTCCTGCAAGCGGAAGAACACGCCCTTGCTGGTGCCGCCACGCATGTAGGTCGCGGGAATTCTGATCTGGGTTTGATGAGCCATGAGTGAGTCCTGGCTGGAAGATGATTGGGTTGTAGGGTGGATCACGCTTGACCGATCCACCGCGCGGGCTGGTGCGGTGGATGGAAAAGCGCCATCCACCCTACGAGGACGGCCGGTCACGCCTGCCCGAGGAAGTCCTTGGCGAAACGCTGCAGCACGCCGCCGGCCTGGTAGACGCTGACTTCCGCCGCCGTATCGAGGCGGCAGGTGACCGGAGCGCGGGTTTCTTCACCGCTCTTGTGATGAATGACCAGCGTCAGGTCGCAGCGCGGCGACAGCTCGCCTTCGATATCGAAGGTTTCGGTGCCATCGAGGCCAAGGGTCAGGCGCGTAGTGCCCGGTTTGAACTCGACCGGCAGCACGCCCATGCCCACCAGGTTGGTACGGTGGATACGCTCGAAGCCTTCGGCGACGATCACCTCGACACC
>DNMQ01000177.1 GCA_003488145.1 Pseudomonas sp. | reverse complement strand
TCCAACCCGGCGACCTACACGGGGCTGTTCACGCCGATTCGCGAGCTGTTTGCCGGCGTGCCGGAAGCGCGCTCACGCGGCTACGGTCCGGGCCGCTTCTCTTTCAACGTCAAGGGCGGACGCTGCGAAGCCTGCCAGGGCGACGGCGTGATCAAGGTGGAAATGCACTTCCTGCCCGACATCTACGTGCCCTGCGACGTGTGCAAGGGCAAGCGCTACAACCGCGAAACGCTGGAGGTGAAGTACAAGGGCAAGAGCATCACCGAAGTGCTCGACATGACTATCGAGGAAGCCCGCGAGTTCTTCGATCCGGTGCCGGCCGTCGCGCGAAAACTGCAGACGCTGATGGATGTTGGGCTGTCCTACATCAAGCTGGGGCAGAGTGCGACGACCCTGTCTGGCGGTGAGGCGCAGCGCGTCAAGCTGTCCCGCGAGCTGTCCAAGCGTGACACGGGCAAGACGCTGTACATCCTTGATGAACCCACCACCGGCCTGCATTTCGCCGATATCCAGCAGCTGCTCGACGTACTGCACCGTCTGCGCGACCACGGCAATACGGTCGTGGTGATCGAGCACAACCTTGACGTCATCAAGACGGCCGACTGGCTGGTGGATCTCGGTCCGGAAGGCGGCTCGAAGGGTGGCCAGATCATTGCCTGCGGTACGCCGGAAGAGGTGGCAGGCATGGCCCAGTCTCATACCGGTCATTTCCTCAAACCGTTACTCGAGCGCGACCGCTCGGCGGGCTGATCATCGCGTCGGCAGCCGTTTCGGCAACAAGCGCAAGCGCAGCGGGGTCCACTACGGATCCCGCCGGGCAGTTGGAAGGGACACTCTCAGCCCGACAAGGAGAAATCCTGATGCGAATTGCGCTTGCTGCCTGCCTGCTTGGCGCCGGCCTGCTACCCGGTCGCGCCGCTGCCGCCCAACCCAACGGCCCTTGGATCACCAATGAGCAGAACGTCTCGCTGGAGGCGTTCATGAGCAACAACCAGCTGTACGATCAGCTCAACGCACTTTCACGACGCTTCCCGGATGCCCTGCGACTAGAACAGGCCGGCAGCAGCAACGAAGGTCGGCCAATCTGGCTGGCCAGGCTGGGTAATTCAGACAAACCAGCCGTGATGATCATCACCCAACAGCACGGCAACGAGGCGGCGGTCAATCTGATAAAACGCCTTGCCTCGGGCGGGGCCTTGTCCCGTCAGGTACTGGATAATCTGCAGGTGCTGATCGTGCCGAGGGTCAACCCGGACGGCGCCGAGCGTTTCAGTCGCGGCAACATGGATTTCAGCGCCCCGCAAACCAGCGCTGACTGCCTGCGCGCCGATGGCACCCTGAATCCTGCCAAGTTGGATCAGCACCTCGGCGCCAGCGTGACCGCCTTCACCAATGCCGACGGCCAACGCCAATTTAGCTACGACATCAACCGCTACCACTGGACAGACTGGAGCAAGAGCATGCAGATACGCTGCAATCCAGGCCTGGCCAGTGAGCGGCACTTCAACCCGGGGCAGAACCCGGTGCCCGAAGCGGTTGCGGTACGCGGCATCTATGACCGTTACCGTCCCATCTGGCTGGTAGATGTGCACAATCAAAACCCTGCCGTGGTACTCGAGGATGTGGATCCTGAAGTGAACCGCCCGGGACGCCAGGTGACTGGCTCTATCACCTGGCCAACTCACCCGGATGTCGCCCAGAAGCGGTAGCACTGTCGAAGCAGCTGGCAATCGTGATGAAGCAGCGCTCCACGCAGCTTGGCTTCATGGAAATCACCAAATACTACTATGAGCACCCCAACGGCGATGTCCGCCGCGGCGGCGGCGATCCAGGCATTGCCCGAAACGCCTACGGCCTGCTGGGGACCGAGCGACTGGCCGCCGGCGAAACAGGCCCATTGGGCGGCAGCGTGCTCATGGAAATCGGCGGATTGAACAGTCGCGGCCAGAAGTCTGTCGGCATGCTGCGCAACAATGTGCGTGAAATGCTTGAGGCCGTGCTTGTCGCAACTGCCGACGGCAGCCTGACGGCGATCGATCCGGCAGAGGCCGATCGCCTTTTGCCACCCGGACAGGAGAGCGATAAGCCGCTCAACAATCCCCACGAATAGCGCTGAATAGACAAGAAAGCCCGCAGCACTCGCTGCGGGCTTCTCGATCCTGCGGATACCGCGAATCGCTTATGCCGGTACTTCCGAGAGCGGAATACCCAGGGCGGCGGCAATACCTGCTCCATAGGCCGGATCAGCCCTCAGGCAGTGACTGATGTGGCGAATCTTGATATGACGCGCCACTCCCTGCATCGACCGAGCGGTATTTTCGAACAACCGTTGCTGTTCATCGGCCTTCATCAAGCGAAACAGGTTGCCCGGCTGAGTGAAGTAATCGGCGTCGTCGGCACGGTAGTCGTAACGATCCGCCGCCCCCTCGAGAGCCAGCGGTGGCTCGCTGAAGTCAGGCTGTTCCTGCCACTCGCCATAGGTATTCGGCTCGTAATGCAGACGCCCGCCCTGATTGCCATCTACGCGCATGGCACCATCGCGATGGTAGCTGTGGACCGGGCAACGCGGAGCGTTGACCGGAATCTGATGGTGATTCACCCCCAGCCGGTAGCGTTGTGCATCCCCGTAGGAGAAAAGACGGCCCTGCAACATACGGTCTGGAGAGAAGCTGATGCCCGGAACGACATTCGCCGGCGTGAATGCCGCCTGCTCGACATCCTGGAAGTAGTTGTCGGGATTGCGGTTGAGTTCGTAATAGCCGACCTCGATCAACGGGTAGTCAGCATGCGGCCAGACCTTGGTGAGGTCGAACGGATGGTACGGCACCTTGGCGGCGTCGGCCTCCGGCATTACCTGCACATACATCGTCCAACGTGGATATTCGCCACGCTCGATGGCCTCGAACAGATCGCGCTGCGAACTCTCCCGGTCATTGGCAACGATGGCTGCCGCCTCCGCGTCGGTGAGATTCTTGATGCCCTGCTGGGTCCGAAAGTGAAACTTCACCCAGAATCGCTCGTTGTTCGGACTGATGAAGCTGTAGGTGTGCGAACCGAAACCGTGCATATGGCGGTACGACGCCGGAATGCCCCGATCGCCCATGACATAGGTGATCTGGTGCAAGGCTTCAGGCAGCCCGGTCCAGAAGTCCCAGTTGTTGTTGGCGCTGCGCATGTTGGTGCGCGGATCGCGTTTTACTGCGTGGTTGAGGTCCGGAAACTTCAGCGGATCGCGGAAAAAGAACACCGGGGTGTTATTGCCCACCATGTCCCAGTTGCCTTGCTCGGTGTAGAACTTCAGTGCGTAACCACGAATGTCACGCTCGGCATCGGCGGCACCACGCTCGCCTGCGACGGTCGAAAAGCGCGCGAACAGCGGAGTGCGCTTGCCGATCTCGGAAAATAGCTTGGCTTTGGTGTAGCGGGTGATGTCATGGGTGACGACGAACTCTCCGAACGCCCCCGACCCCTTCGCATGCATGCGCCGCTCCGGAATGACCTCCCGGTCGAAATGAGCGAGCTTCTCTAGAAACCATACGTCCTGAAGCAGCATGGGACCACGGCGGCCCGCAGTCATGGAGTTCTGGTTTTCGGATACCGGCGCACCGGCAACGGTTGTGAGCTTCGGCTTGTCAGTCATGGTTGCAGCTCCTTGGTATTCAATAGCTTCCAGGGTCTTGGTAAGTACCTGCTGGTTGAATGCCATCATAGGAAGCAAGCGCAACGGCGACTAATGATGAAGATCAACGCCCCTTATAGAGCCAGTCTCTCAGAATCCTTTGGGCATAAAAAAACCGAGCCAAAAGGCTCGGTTTTTAATTGCTGCTACCGATCTTACTCGGCGGCTTCCACTTCACCAGTGACCGGACGGTCAACCAGCTCGACGTAAGCCATTGGTGCGTTGTCACCAGCGCGGAAGCCGCACTTGAGGATACGCAGATAGCCGCCCTGACGGGTGGCGTAACGCTTGCCCAGATCGTTGAACAGCTTGCCTAC
>DNMQ01000084.1 GCA_003488145.1 Pseudomonas sp. | reverse complement strand
CCGGCACTGATCACCGAGAACGCGCTGCGCAACAGCTCGCTGCAGGCTGGCTACCTGATCCTCGCCGCCCGCGCTTTGGGGCTCGATTGCGGACCGATGTCCGGCTTCGACGGCAAGGCGCTGGATGCCGCTTTCTTCGCTGGCACGAGCTGGAAATCAAACCTGCTGATCAACCTCGGCTACGGCGACGCCAGCAAGCTGCGCGACCGCCTGCCGCGCCTGCCCTTCGACCGCGCCTGCGTCCTCGCCTGATGGAGAACCGACCATGCAACTGGCTCAATGCGAAACCACCAGTCAATTCAGCGCTCCAGTGATTCGTGAGGATTATCGTGATGCCATGGCGCGGCTGGCCGCGGCAGTCAACATCATCACCACCGACGGCCCCAGCGGCCGCGCCGGCTTCACCGCCACCGCGGTGTGCAGCGTCACCGACGAACCACCAACGCTGCTGGTGTGCCTGAACCGCAGCGCATCGGCACATCCCATCGTCACCGCCAACGGGCAGCTGTGCGTGAACACCCTGGCCGGCGCACAGCGGGACTTGTCCAACCTGTTCGGCGGCAAGACGCCCATGGCAGAACGCTTCGCCGCAGCACAGTGGAGCACCGGCGTGACCGGCTCGCCGCTGCTCGACGGCGCCACGGTGTCGTTCGACTGCCGCATCAGCCACAGCGCCAGCGTCGGCACCCACGACATCCTCTACTGCGAAGTGCTCGCCGTGTACCGCCGCGACAGCAGCGATGCGCTGGTGTACTTCGGTCGCAACTACCACGGGCTGCCGGGCGCCGTCTGACCGCCCAGCGCCCATCAACACCCGAGCCCGCCGCGCGATCCGCGCCGCGGGCTTTTTCTTTGCCTCGGAACAACGCGCTTACCGGTGCGCCGCTCGACACGCAAACAGCGCTTGCATCACAGACATAATTGTTATGTTATAACTCTCACATTATTTCCGACACGTGCCTCCCGATGACCGAAGCCGAACTACTCGCCCAGCCCGCCGAGGCGTACATGAACGCCGACCAGCAGGCCTTCTTCCGCGACCTGCTTTTGCGCCAGCGTGCCGAGCTGCAGGCGCGCATCGAG
This sequence comes from Pseudomonas sp., assembly GCA_003488145.1. Classification (GTDB taxonomy): domain Bacteria; phylum Pseudomonadota; class Gammaproteobacteria; order Pseudomonadales; family Pseudomonadaceae; genus Stutzerimonas. The sequence continues at coordinate 5,483 of DNMQ01000084.1, read as the reverse complement.
GAGGAATTCCAGGCGCTGCGCGAACAGGAGCCGAGCAGCGATCCCGCTGACATCGGCAGCGCCGAGGAACAGCGTCACTGGCAGCTGCGCGTGCTGGAGCGCGAGAAGAAGCTGCTCGACAAGATCGACGCCGCGCTGGATGCCATCGCCCGCGGCGAGTACGGCTGGTGCGCCGAAACCGGCGAACCCATCGGCCTGCAGCGCCTGCTGTTGCGCCCCACGACGGCGCTATGCATCGAGGCGAAACAACGCCAGGAACAGCGCGAAAAACACCAACGATCCGCCTGAGAGACCGCCATGAACCGCCTACCCGTTACCGTCCTGTCCGGCTTCCTCGGTGCCGGCAAGAGCACCTTGCTCAACCACATCCTGAAGAATCGCGAAGGCCGCCGCGTCGCGGTGATCGTCAACGACATGAGCGAGATCAACATCGATGGCAACGAGGTGCAGCGCGGCGTCAGCCTCAATCGTGCCGAAGAGAAGCTGGTGGAGATGAGCAACGGCTGCATCTGCTGCACCCTGCGCGAAGACCTGCTTGAGGAAGTCGGCAAGCTCGCCCGCGAAGGCCGTTTCGACTACCTGTTGATCGAGTCCACCGGGATTTCAGAGCCAATGCCGGTGGCCGAAACCTTCACTTTCCGCGACGAACAGGGCCAGAGCCTGGCCGATCTGGCACGGCTGGATACCATGGTCACGGTGGTCGACGGGGTTAATTTCCTGCGTGACTTCCAAGAGGCAGAAAGCCTCGCCAACCGCGGCGAAACCCTTGGCGAGGACGACGAGCGCTCGGTCACCGAGTTGCTGATCGAGCAGGTGGAGTTCGCCGACGTCATCCTGATCAGCAAGATCGACCTGATTTCCGCCGCCGAACGTGAAGAGCTGGCCGCCATTCTCGGTCGCCTCAACACCCATGCCGAGATTCTGCCGATGAGCATGGGCCAGGTGCCGCTCGACCGAATCCTCGACACCGGCCGTTTCGACTTCGAACGCGCCGCCCAGGCGCCGGGCTGGCTCAAGGAAATGCGCGGTGAGCATGTGCCGGAAACCGAGGAATACGGCATCGCCTCCACCGCCTATCTGGCGCGCCGGCCGTTCCACCCACAACGCTTCTACAACTTCCTCAACCGCGAGTGGAGCAACGGCCGCCTGCTGCGCTCCAAAGGCTTCTTCTGGCTGGCCACCCGGCCAGAGGAAGCAGGCAGCTGGTCCCAAGCCGGTGGGCTGATGCGCTACGACTATGCCGGGCGCTGGTGGCACTTCACCCCTGAATCGGCCTGGCCGAGCGACAGCGAAAGCCGCACGGCAATCCTCGGCAAGTCCCGCGGTGAGTTCGGCGACTGCCGCCAGGAGCTGGTCTTCATCGGGCAGAACATCAACTTCGACCAGCTGCGCCGCGAACTCGACGCCTGCCTGCTGAACGACAGCGAGTGGGCCGTGGGCGTCACCGGCTGGCTGCGCCTGCCGGACCCGTTCGGCCCCTGGCACGAGCAGGTCGCCTGATGCTGGCGCAGCAGATCGTCCGCCCGCAGCCGCGCCAGCTGCTGGGCGACACTCCGGAGATACTTGGCGAGGCGCTGCGCGACGGGGTCAACCTCACGGGATGGCAGCGCCAGCTGCCGCTGCACATTGCCGAGTTCGCCGAGACACTCCTGGCCCTGGGCGAGCCGCTGGCGGAATCGCTGACCCTCGAAGCGACCGACGACGGTGAGCTGCAGCTGCCAACCCTGGCGGCGGCCTATCGGGACATTGCCGGCCATGCCGGTTTCGTCGCCGACGTGGCCTGGCTGGTGCGGGCGTTCAGCTGCCTGGTCGATGCGCGGCGCATTGGCTTGCGTCTGCGCATGCTGGACAAGCCCATGTGCCCGCGCTTTCACGTCGATCATGTACCGCTGCGGCTGATCACCACCTACGCCGGCGCAGGCAGCGAATGGCTTCATGAGGGCGGCATGCAGCGTCGGCGCCTGGGCGATCCGGCAGCCGAACCGACTGACGCGGCGGCCATCGAGCGACTTGGCGCTGGCGATGTGGCGTTGTTCAAGGGGGAGAAATGGCTGGGTAACGAAGGCGCCGGGATCATTCATCGCTCGCCGCAGGCGGCAACGGCTGAGCGCCGTCTGATCCTGACGCTGGACTGGCTGAGCTGAGGCAAAAGGGCCGCAGCTGCGGCCCTCCGAATCGGCGACCGATCAGGCAGACATCTTTTCGCACTCTTCAGCGCACTTGCGACAGGCCTCGGCGCAGGCCTGGCAATGGTCGTGCTTGTGCTTGCCGCACTCCTCGGCGCAATCGCGACAGACCTGCGCGCAAAGCTTGCAGACGGCTTTGGCATAGGCACTGTCGCGGGTCATCAGCACTGCTGCGATCGCACACATGTCGGCGCAGTCACGATCGAGTTCGATGCAGCGCGCCATCATCTTCACGTCGTCCTCGCGCAAGCAGGATGCCGCGCAGGTCTCGCAGACCAGTGCGCAATTGGAACAGGCCTGGATACATGACTGGTAACTGGAATTGAGCATGGAATTTCCTCCATCTGATGTGCCAGCGAAATGCGGTACGGCGGGACCTTCTTCAGGTCATGCGCGCGAACCGCGCCCTACTAGGTAGGGCGTTGGTCGATCCATCGAAGTTCAATCCGTTCGCCGGACGGGCCATGCGGTACGACGCAGCGCAGCCGCAGCGGCACCGCTACAATGGCCACCCCGTAAACCATCACCGACGCCGTAACTGCCATGCCCTTCACCCTGTCCGCGCCCTGCGAATTGCTGGAAGTCATCAGCAAAAGCCGCTTCCTGGCCAAGGCCGCACCGGTGCAAAGCCCGGAGGAAGCACAGACGTTCGTCCAGGCGGTCAGCGATCCCACGGCGACCCACAGCTGCTGGGCGTGGAAGGTCGGCAACCAATACCGTTTCAGCGACGACGGCGAGCCCGGCGGTACGGCAGGTCGGCCGATGCTCACCGCCATCGAAGGGCAGGACTTCGACCGGGTCGCGGTGGTGGTGATCCGCTGGTTCGGCGGCATCAAGCTCGGCACTGGCGGCCTGGCCCGTGCCTATGGCGGCACCACGGCAAAGTGCCTGCAGGCCGGCGAACGCAGCGAGCTGGTGTCGCGCTCGCGCTGTCGCTGTCATTGCCGCTTCGCCGAGCTGGCGCTGTTCAAGGCACGCCTGGCGGAATTCGAGGCGCTGCTGGAAGCCGAGCATTTCGATGCCGAAGGCGCGACCCTGGAGATTGCGCTTCCCGCCGCTCAGCTGCAGCCGCTGGAGAGATTGCTCGCTGATATCACCCGCGGGCGCAGCCAGCTGGAAGCCATGGACTAGACGCGTCGTTGCCCACAAATACTGTGGACGCAATTGTGGATAACAATTGTATGGCCGCCTGGAAAGCGCTCGCGGCGGGCGCTCGGGAAAACTGCACAATTTTTGATCAAACAGCCTAACGCGCCCCAACGGGGTGCGTTAAGCGCTTGAATTACTGTGTTTTTTGACTGGCCAGTCGGCTACTGACGTTTTGCTATCAATCGCGTTCTGCCAGCTTGAGGTTATGCCCGAATGAGTGGAGAACTTTGTGGATAACATTGGGAACAACCTCGCCAGAGCCCGTCAGAACTGGGCTGCAGACCGCTGGTCAATTAATCGCCAAATCGCGCTAGCCGCAATGAACCGGTCATTCGGCTGTCATCCAGAATTGCTAGGCGGCACAAACTGGTCAGCTGGCATATCAGTTGCTCCAACCCACCGATAGAATGCCCGCACACCCGAAAGACGAGAATTTCGCGATGCACGACTGGCTCAACAATTTGCCCAAGGCCGAACTCCACCTGCACCTGGAGGGCTCGCTGGAACCCGAACTGATGTTCCGCCTGGCCGAGCGCAACAAGATCGCCCTGCCCTGGAACGACGTGGAGGCACTGCGCAGCGCCTACAACTTCGGCAACCTGCAGGAGTTCCTCGACCTCTACTATGCCGGCGCCGACGTGCTGCGCACCGAGCAGGATTTCTACGACCTGACCTGGGCCTACCTGCAGAAGTGCGAAGAGCAGAACGTGGTGCATACCGAACCGTTCTTCGACCCGCAAACCCATACAGACCGTGGCGTACCGTTCGAGGCCGCGCTCAACGGCATCAGCGCGGCGCTGGCCGACGGCCGTGAGCTGCTGGGCATCAGCAGCGGGCTGATCCTCAGCTTCCTGCGTCACCTGCCGGAAGAGGAAGCCTTCAGGGCGCTGGAACAGGCGCTGCCCTATCGCAACGCATTCTTCGCCGTCGGCCTCGACAGCTCTGAAGTCGGCCACCCGCCAAGCAAGTTCCAGCGCGTGTTCGACAAGGCGCGCGCCGAAGGCTTCCTCACCGTTGCCCATGCCGGCGAGGAAGGCCCGCCGGAATACATCTGGCAGGCGCTCGATCTGCTCAAGGTCAGCCGCATCGACCATGGCGTGCGCGCCGCGGAAGATCCGAAGCTGATCGCCCGGCTGATCGAGGAGCAGATTCCACTGACGGTCTGCCCGCTGTCCAACACCAAGCTCAAGGTGTTCGCCGACATGCGTCAGCACAACATCCTCGACCTGCTGGAGCAGGGCGTGAAGGTCACGGTGAATTCGGACGATCCGGCCTATTTTGGCGGCTATGTCACGGAGAATTTCGTCGCGCTGCACGAAAGCCTGGGCATGACCGAAGCCCAGGCCCGCCGCCTGGCGCAGAACAGCCTGGACGCCCGCCTGGCCTACTGAGCCATTCGTCGGCGCAAGGCCGACCTGCGACACCATGGCTCGCCGCGCGAGCCATGGCTGCGCCTAGACTGTGCGGCGTTCGACACGTGAGGAGATCGCCATGCACATTCTCGTCCGCCCCATGACGCCCCATCCTGACAGCGCCTGGCAGGTAAGTCTCGACCGACAGAAAGTCACCTTTCGCAGCGAAGCCGAGGCACGCGCCTTCGTCGAAACCCTGCGCCGTCGCCTGCAGGCGCCGCATCCCTTGCCACTCAGTGCCTGATCGTCATTCCGTGCTGGCGCGTGCCGTGGTGTAAGCCACGACCGTTGCCAGCAGGCCGCACAGGCTGATGATCGCCGCCAGCGGCACCGCGGTGCCGTTGTGCAGCGCCCCCACCGCGGAAGCGGCAATGGCCGCGATGGTGAACTGCATGCTGCCGAGCAGAGCCGAGGCGCTGCCGGCATTGGCGCGCTGATCGGCCATGGCGCAGGCGGTGGCATTGGGCAGCAGGCAGCCCAGGCAGGACACACAACAGAACAGCGGGATCAGCAAGGGCCAGAGCGATTCGGGCTGCGCCGCCGCCACTGCCAGCAACGCCAGCGCACTGCCGAAGAAGAACCACACCCAGCGCCGCACCCAGAACTCCGGCCCGCGCCAGCGCACCAGCCGCACGTTCACCTGCGCCATCAGAATGAAGCCCGCGGCATTGATGCCGAACAGCCAGCCGAAATGCTCGGGCTTGACGCCGTACAGCTCGATGAAGACGAACGGCGA
>DNMQ01000097.1 GCA_003488145.1 Pseudomonas sp. | reverse complement strand
TGCGCAGATAGCTGGTCGACTTGTTCAGAGCGGCCGCGAGCAACCATTCGGCATCCAGCCTGGCGCTCGGCGAGTCCGGCAGATCGGCACTTTGCAGCAGGGACTCGATGGTTGGCATGAGGCGCTCTTAGCTCGGTGCGTAGCGAAAAGGATCAGTCGCCCAGCGCCGCCAGCTGGTCGGCCTGGTATTCCTGCAACAGCGGCTCGATGACCTGCTCCACGGCGCCGCCGATCACTTCGTTGAGCGAATACAGCGTCAGGTTGACGCGATGGTCGGTGACCCGGCCCTGGGGGAAATTGTAGGTACGGATACGTTCGGAGCGATCCCCGGAGCCGACCAGCAACTTGCGCGTCTCGGAGATTTCCTTGTGCGCCGCGGCGTCCTGGCGGTCCTGCAGCTTGGCCGCGAGCCAGGCCATGGCCTTGGCGCGGTTCTTGTGCTGCGAACGCTCTTCCTGACACTCGACCACAATGCCAGTGGGCAGGTGCGTGATACGAATCGCTGAGTCGGTCTTGTTGACGTGCTGACCGCCGGCGCCGGAGGAGCGATAGGTGTCGATACGCAGCTCGGCCGGATTGATCTCCACCGCCGCCTGCTCATCCGGCTCCGGTAACACCGCCACGGTGCAGGCGGAGGTGTGAATGCGTCCCTGGGATTCGGTCTCCGGCACGCGCTGCACGCGGTGCGCGCCGGATTCGAACTTGAGCTTGGCGTAGACGTTGTCGCCCTCGACGCGGGAAATCACTTCCTTGTAGCCGCCGTGCTCGCCTTCGCTCTCGGAGAGGATCTCGACGCGCCAGCCCTGCTTCTCGGCATAGCGCGAATACATGCGGAACAGATCGCCGGCAAAGATCGCCGCCTCGTCGCCGCCGGTGCCGGCGCGAATCTCGAGGAAGACGTTGCGCCCGTCGTTGGGGTCCTTGGGCAGCAGCATGCGCTGCAGGTTGGCTTCAAGCGTCTCGAGCTGGGCCTTGGCTTCGGCAACCTCCTCCTCGGCCATCTCGCGCATGTCGGGATCACTGTCCTTGAGCAGCGCCTGAGCGCCCTCGAGATCCTGCTGAACCTTGCACAGCTGGCGATAGGCGACGATCACCGGCTCGACTTCGGCGTACTCGCGGGAATAGGCGCGAAAACGGCTTTGATCGCTGATGACTTCGGCGTCGCCGAGCAGTGCGGTGAGTTCTTCGAAACGGTCCTGCAGGATGTCCAGCTTGTTCAGCAGCGAAGCTTTCATGGTTTTTCCGTGCCCTCGTGCAGGGCGAAGAGTTCCTGGGCCATGCTCAGCGCCTCGACGCGGCCCTCGGCGGAGAGTTTCTTCAGTTGCACGCTGGGTGCATGCAGCAGTTTGTTGGTCAGGCCACGGGCGAGCTGAACGAGAACCTCCTCGGCGCTGCCCCCATTGGCCAGCAGCCGCTGAGCCTTGCTCAGCTCGTCATCGCGAATGCGCTCGGCGTGCTGCCGGTAGGCCTTGAGCACATCAACTGCGGCCAGCTCGCGCAGGCGCTGCATGAAGTCCTCGGTGCCAGCCGCGACCAGCTCCTCGGCGGCTTGGGCAGCGCCCTGGCGACTCTTGAGGTTCTCCGCAACCACCTCATGCAGATCATCGACCGTGTACAGATAGACGTCGTCCAGCTCGCCGACCTGCGATTCAATGTCCCGCGGCACGGCGATATCGACCATGAACATCGGCTTGTGCTTGCGTCGCTTCAGCGCCTGTTCGACCGCGCCCTTGCCGAGAATCGGCAGCTGGCTGGCGGTGGAACTGATGACGATGTCGCTGTTGTGCAACTCGTCCGGGATATCGGCAAGCAGGATCGCCTGCGCGCCTAGCTCGGCGGCCAGCGCGCTGGCCCGCTCGAGGGTGCGGTTGGCGACCACGATCTTCTTCACGCCCTGCTCGTGCAGATGGCGGGCGACCAGGGTGATGGTCTCACCGGCGCCGATCAGCAGGGCCTGGCTGCGTTGCAGATTGCTGAAGATCTGCCGCGCCAGACTGACCGCGGCAAACGCCACCGAAACCGGGTTCTCGCCGATGGCGGTGTCGGTGCGCACGGTCTTCGCGGTGCTGAAGGTGGCCTGAAACAACCGGCCAAGCAGAGGCCCGACGCTGCCGGCCTCACGGGCGACCGCATAGGCCGACTTCATCTGCCCGAGAATCTGCGGTTCGCCCAGCACCAGCGAGTCGAGCCCGGAGGCAACGCGCATCATGTGGCGCACGGCCTGATCGTCGACATGCACATAGGCGCATGCCTTGAGCTCGTCGAGGCTGAGACGGTGATAATTGGCCAACCAGGCGAGCACGGCATCGGCCTCGACCTGATCCTGTTGCAGATACAGCTCGCTGCGATTGCAGGTCGAGAGGATCGCCGCTTCGCGGGTCGGAGTGACGCGGCACAGTTGCCGCAAAGCCTCGACCATCTGGTCGGGCGTGAAGGCTACGCGCTCGCGGACGTCCACCGAAGCGGTCTTGTGATTGATGCCAAGCGCGAGGAAAGCCATGCAGAATCGCTGATTCGATAACAGAGCGCGCAATTCTCCTACTTCGTCAGATGGAGAACAACCATTGCCCTCGATTGTCGGATTCGATTGGTACTGCCAATCAGCTACCGAACCGGCCTGCGCGCCTCCCAGGGCCCATGGGCTTGACCTGCGGCTTGTGTCATCATGCCGCGACCGCACACCAGCCGTACATTTCCCCTATGAAAAAACTCGCCGCACTTGCCGCCATGCTGTTCATCGGCGGCTGCCAGACCTTCACGCAGCAAGCCCCCGAAAGCAGTCCGCCGGTCGAGGACGCTGCCCAGGAGAGCTCCGCCAGCGACGCGGCAGAGTACGGCTCGTTCAGTCGCCAATCCCTCTATGCACTTCTGGTCGCAGAGCTTGCCGGCCAGCGCAACCGCTTCGACATTGCCCTAGGCAATTACGTACAGCAGGCGCATGCGACACAGGACGCCGGCGTCGCCGAACGCGGATTCCGTATCGCCGAATACCTTGGCGCAGACCAGGCGGCGCTGGATACCGCAATGATCTGGGCACGCAACGCCCCCGACAGTCTCGACGCACAGCGCGCCGCAGCCGTGCAGCTGGCCCGCGCCGGGCGTTACGAAGAATCGCTCGAGTTCATGGAGAAGGTTCTGCAGGGCCAGGGCGACACTCATTTCGATTTCCTCGCCCTTTCGGCCTCGGAAACCGACCCGGACACCCGCGCCGGCCTGCTGCAAAGCTTCGACAAGCTGTTGGTCAAACACCCCGACAATCCACAGCTCTCCTTCGGCAAGGCCGTGCTGCTGCAACAGGATGATCGCAGCGAGGAAGCACTGGCGCTGCTGCAGAAGCAGCCGGACAAGGAGCGGCAGATCCCGTCGATCCTGCTCGAAGCACGCCTGCTGCACAGCTTGCAGCGTAGCGACGAAGCGATCCCGCTACTCGAGCGAAGCCTGCGCCAGCACCCCGAGGACAAGCGTCTGCGCCTGACCTATGCACGCCTTCTGGTGGAACAGGAGCGCCTGGAAGACGCCATGGGCGAGTTCGCCACCCTGGTCCAGCAACACCCCACCGACGACGACCTGCGCTTCTCCATGGCGCTGGTCTGCATGGAGGCTGAGGCCTGGCGCGAAGCCACCGTGTACCTGGAAGAGCTGATCGAGCGCGGCAGCCACGTTGACGCGGCCTACTTCAATCTTGGCCGTGCCTATCAGGCGATGGACAAGAACGCCAAGGCGCTCGGTGCACTGGCCCAGGTCGGCCCCGGCAACGAATACCTGCCAGCGAAACTGCTGCAGAGCCAGCTGCTCTACTCCAGCAATCGTGGCCAGGAAGCGTCCGCGGTTCTGGCCGATGCCCGCCAGCAGCAGCCTGACTACGCCATCCAGCTGTACCTGATCGAGATTGAAGCGCTTTCCGAGCAGGACCGCACCGAGCAAGGCTGGCAACTGGTGGAGCAGGCGCTTGCCGATTTCCCGGACGACCTCAACCTGCTCTACACCCGCGCCATGCTTGCGGAAAAGCGCGGCGATCTGGCGCAACTGGAACGCGACCTGCGCTTCATTATCGAGCGTGAGCCGGACAACGCCATGGCGCTCAACGCGCTCGGCTACACCCTGGCCGACCGTACTGATCGCCACAAGGAAGCGCTACAGCTGATCGAGCAGGCCTACCAACTCAACCCCGACGACCCGGCGATCCTCGACAGCCTCGGCTGGGTCAACTTCCGCCTGGGCAATCTGACCGACGCCGAAGCGCTGCTGCGCAAGGCGCTGCAACGCTTTGCCGACCACGAAGTCGCAGCGCACCTGGGCGAGGTGCTTTGGGCTCAGGGTGAACACAGCGAGGCCCGCGCGGTCTGGTCGAAGGCACTCAAACTACAACCGGACAGCCAGATCTTGCGCGAAACGCTGAAACGGTTGACCGGATCGGAGAAGCCCTGACCCATGTCCCTGTTGAAAAACCTTCTTGCTCCCTGCCTGGCCCTCCTGCTTGCTGGCTGTGCCGGGCTAGGCCCACGCGAATCGGTTGAAGGCCCCGGCAATGCCTCCGCCTGGAAAGAGCATCGCAGCCAGGTCGCGACGGTCGATGGCTGGCAGATCAGCGGCAAGATCGGATTCCTGCGGTGCGCGAATGCCGATCTTGCCGCTGATCTGCCAGCCATCGACCGTCGCGACCGGGCTGCGATGCTCGTTCCAGGCGGAGGCATTGGCTGGGCCTTCAACCGATTCGCGTGGGCCTCGCCCGGCACAGCCAGGCAGCAGGAGGGGCGGGGCGGGAGCAAGAAGGTTTTCAAACACGGACATGGGTCGGGGCGGCCCCGGTGCGGTCAACGGTCTCCGCGTTTCGAGCAGGATCTGGCCTTCCGTCTGGAGG
>DNMQ01000083.1 GCA_003488145.1 Pseudomonas sp. | reverse complement strand
GCATGGCCGACCGCACGGTGACGGTCAAGGGCCTGGCGGAGATGGACGTGAAGAGCGACTTTGCGGTTTGGACGCTGGGCTTTCGCCGTGGTGGCGATCAGTTCGCCGAAGTGCAGAAGGGGCTGAGCGAGGATCGCCAGCTGGTGCTGGATTTCCTCCGCGAGCAGGGCTTCACCGACGCGGAGATCGAAGTGCGACCGTTGCAGGTCCAGGATCTGCTGGCGCGTGAATGGGCCTCGCGTGATGTGGCGCTGCGCTTTAACGGCCAGGGCCAGGTGCTGGTCAAGTCAGAGCGCGTCGACGCGGTGGGTAAGGCGGCCAATGCCATCGATCCGCTGATCTTGGCCGGTGTTCAGCTGGATACCGAGATGAACGGCTTCGCCGGGCCGCGCTATCAGTTGCGTGGCTTCAACGAGCTGAAGCCGCAGTTGCTGGAAGCCGCCACCAGCAATGCCCGTGAGCAGGCGACGCGTTTTGCCGAGGATGCCGGTGCCACGCTGGGGCGCTTGAAGAATGCCAACCAGGGGGTGATTCGGGTGATCGATGACGATGGCAGCGATATGGACAGCGGGCGGACCGTGGGGAAACGGCTGCGGGTGGTGAGTACGTTTGAGTACACGTTGGATTAAGTATCTGAATGACGCGCCAACCGCCTGCCAAGGCGGATCAACCGCACTGCCCAGGCGCTTTCAAGCCCGGTAGCAAGACAGTGAGCCGAATAGGCGACATTATCGGCTCACCACATGAGCCGAATAAGCTCGCTAATCGGCTCACAGACGAGCAGCCCTCATGAATGACCCGCTCTGTATCTGACAGCAGCCAATCAAAAGTGCGCAATGCCGGCTCGTAGAAATTGGGCCGAGGCCTGCATCGCTGCGGCTGTTCTTGAACTAGGGAAGTCGTCCAGTCGTTCTTCCTACCAGGCTGTGGCCAAAGTCTCGAAAGCCACCGCCACGCGCCATCTCGAGAAGGGCTGCCTTGCCCGACTGCCCACTGGCGGGCGCAGCACGCGTTACCGGATACAGCAGCCGGCACACGCTCAAGGCTGACCCCGCAGAGACAAAGGAGCGTACGGAGGTGCGCGACACTGTCGTGCCATTACGCCAAGTTTCGCTACTATCCGGTTAATTCAGGATCACCCAGGGATAGGAAATGGACTTCACCCCCATCATCGCGCAGGCCTGGGGCATGTTGGCTTGGTTCATCCCGGCCGCCCTTCTGATTAGCCTGCTCAAGTCGCCTTGGGCCAAGGGCCATATTGGTGAACTGCTGGTGCGGCTGTTTGCCCATTGGCAGTTGGACAAGCAGACCTACCGCCGCCTGCACAATGTCACCTTGAACACGCCAGACGGCACCACGCAGATCGACCACGTTTTTCTTTCGCCGTACGGCATCTTCGTACTGGAAACGAAGAACATGAGCGGCTGGATCTTCGGTAGCGAAAAGCAGGTGCAGTGGACGCAGAAGCTCTACAAACGCACGTTCAAGTTCCAGAACCCGCTACGCCAGAACTACAAGCACCTCAAGGCCCTGGAAGCCACCCTTGGCGTTAGCCCCGAGCACCTGCACTCGGTCATCACCTTTGTCGGCGGCAGCACCTTCAAAACCGAAGTGCCGGCCAACGTGACCCAGGGCATCGGCTTTATCCGCTATATCAGGTCATTCCAGCAGCCGGTATTCAGCGAGGCTGAGATCGACGCCATGCTGCATGCCTTGCAAACCGACCGCCGAGCGCCAACTCTCGCCACCCACCGTGAGCATGTGCGAAACCTCAAGCGCCGTAGCGATCCAACCGCAGAACGACAATGCCCGAAATGCGGCAGTGTGCTGCTGATACGCACCGTGAAATCGGGGGCAAAAGCAGGGCAGCAATTTTGGGGGTGCTCGGCGTTTCCAAAGTGCCGGACGATGCAGAGTCTTTGAAATTCAGAAAGGCCTGAAGCGTAGTCTGTGCCCAGCTACTCGTTTTTAAGATGCCCAGCTGTCGCTGACGGTCTTGGCATCAGAGCCAGGTCTTGCTGGTTGTTTTTGCACGAACCAACAGGCGATACCGACCGCCCCTTGCGCGGCGACCCTCGGAGCAACGATGGAATGAGGGAAATCTCGCGTAGCGAGACCTGGATGGCAGGGCAAGACTTTTTGGTTCCTTTTGGCGGGGCCGGCCATCCGGGCGACTGCCAAAAGGAACTCGCCCAGCAGGGCGAAACCAAGCTCTCAAGCAACCCGCCAACCGGCCTGGTTCCGCGTAGTCAACCGGCCCGACAAATCAATGCCCCGGCTGCCAAGGCTGCCCCAGCGACACTGGCGCGTACAGCCGTGTACGGATCGCATCCCTCGACAGCAGCACCAGCACCAGAATGGTCGCCACATACGGCAGCATCGCCAGCAGGTTGCCGGGGATCGCCAAGCCCAAACCCTGCGCCACCAGGTGGAGGATGCTGGCCAGGCCGAACAGGTAGGCGCCGAGCAGTACACGGCTCACCCGCCAGCTGGCGAACACCACCAGGGCCAGGGCGATCCAGCCGCGGCCAGCGGTCATGTTTTCCGCCCACATCGGCGTGTATGCGAGCGACATGTAGCCGCCGGCAAGCCCTGCCATTCCGCCGCCGAACATCACCGCCAGGGTGCGCACGCGCAGTACCGGCAGGCCCATGGCGCTGGCGGCGTTGGGGTTTTCGCCGACGGCCTGGATGATCAGGCCGATGCGGCTTTTCAGCAGCACCCAGGCCACCAGGGCGAACAGCCCGAAGGACAGGTACACCAGCAGATCCTGGGCGAACAGCATGCGACCGATCACGGGGATTTCACTGAGCAGCGGAATGGCGATCGGCTCGAAGCCGGCCAGCGGCTTGCCGACCCAGCTGGCACCGACGAAGGACGACAGGCCGACGCCGAAGATGGTCAGCGCCAGGCCGGTGGCGACCTGATTGGCGTTGAAGCCCAGGGCCACCATGGCGAACAGCAGCGAGAGCAGCACACCGGCCAGGCAGGCGAACAGCACGCCGAGCCAGAGGTTGCCGCTGGCGAAGGCGACGATGAAACCGATCACCGCGCCGAACAGCATCATGCCCTCCTGGCCGAGGTTGAGTACGCCGGTCTTCTCGCACACCAGCTCGCCGAGGGCGACCAGCAGCAGCGGCGTGCCGGTGCGGATCATGGCGTAGAAGATATTGGTCAGCAGATCCATGTCCATCGGTCAGGCCTCGAACTTCAAGCGGCAAGCAGCGGGTGAAAAGGGCAGTAGCGCAGTGCGGACGATCATGTGGCCGGCTCCTCTTTAGCGCTGACGAGCGCCGGTTTGCGCGCCCACAGCTTCAGGCGCGGGCGATAGAGGATCAGTACGTCGCAGGCGAGCAGGAAGAACAGCACCATGCCCTGGAACAGCTGAGTGATGGATTGCGGCAGGTTGGCGGCCATCTGCGCGTTCTCGCCACCGAGGTAGAGCAGCGCCATCAGCAGACTGGCGAAGACGATACCGATGGGGTTCAGGCGACCGAGGAAGGCCACGGTGATCGCCGCGTAGCCATAGCCCGGTGAAACTTGCGGCACCAGTTGGCCGATTGGCCCGGTGACTTCGGCGACACCGGCCAGCCCGGCCAGGCCGCCGCTGATCAGCAGGGCGATCCAGACCAGCTTCTTGTCGCGGAAACCGACGAAGCCGGCGGCGCGCTTGTCCAGGCCGAGCACCTTGATCTGGAAGCCGAGAAAGCTCTTCTGCAGCAGCACCCAGACCACTACCAGCGCCAGCAGGGCGAAGTAGAAACCGCCATGCACGCGCAGCCCTTCGATCAGCTCGGGCAGCCGGGTGGCGTCGCCGAACATCGCCGACTCGGGGAAGTTGAAGCCTTCCGGGTCCTTCAGCGGGCCGTGCACGGCGAACAGCAGCAGGTTCAGCGCAATGTAGTTGAGCATGATGCTGGTGAGGATTTCGTTGGCGTTGAACGCCGTCTTCAGCCAGGCGCAGAGCCCGGCCCAGGCGGCGCCGCCGAGCGTGCCGAGCAGCAGTGTCAGCACCAGAGCCCAGCGCGAATCCCAGTCGATGATGTTGACCGCCAGCGCGCTGCCGGCCAGGGCGCCGATGAGTAGCTGGCCTTCGGCACCGATGTTCCAGATGCGCGCGTTGTAGACCACCGCCAGGCCGAGGGCGCAAAGCAGGATCGGCAGCGCCTTGACCAGCAGTTCGGAGACGCCGTAGAGATCGCCGAGCGGGTCGATCAGCAGCACCTTGAGGGTTTCCAGCGGCGGATGGCCGAGCAGCGCGAACAGCAGCGCGCCGCTCAGCAGCGTCAGCAGTGCCGCCAGCAATGGCGAGAACCAGAGCATGGCCCGTGAGGCCTCGCCGCGGGGTTGCAGGGATAACAGCATGATGGATTCTCGTCAGGCGGCAGAGGTGGAAACAGGGGTGTCGCTGGTATCGAACTGGCCGGCCATCCAGCGGCCGACTTCGACCGGGCAGGTGCTGGCAGTAGCGCGCTGTGGCGACAGCCTGCCGTCGCTCAGGGCGGCGATGCGGTCGCTGATCTGGAACAGTTCCTCGAGGTCTTCGGAGATCACCAGGATCGCCGCGCCGGCATCGCGCAGTTCGATCAGCGCGCGGTGGATCGCTGCTGCCGCGCCGACGTCCACGCCCCAGGTCGGGTGCGCGGCGATCAGCAGCTTCGGCTGCTGCAGGATTTCGCGACCAAGGATGAATTTCTGCAGGTTGCCGCCGGACAGGCTCGCCGCCGGGGTCTGTGCGTCCGGCGTCTTCACGGCGAAGCGCTGGATGACCTGTTCGGCGAAGGCGCGCACCTTGCCGCGGCGGATCATGCCCTGCTCGACCATGCCGGTCTGCTGATAGGCGGTGAGCAGGCCGTTGTCGGCCAGGCTCATGCTCGGCACCGCGCCGTGACCGAGGCGTTCGGCCGGCACGAAGGCCATACCATGGCGACGGCGGGCGTCGGGGCGCAGATGGGCGACGTCGTCACCGAGAAAGCGGATGTGCATGGCCTGGGCGGCAGGCAGGCGCTGTTCGCCACTGAGCAGGGCGAGCAGTTCGTCCTGGCCGTTGCCGGCGACTCCCGCGATACCGACGATCTCGCCGGCGCGCACTTCCAGGTCCACCTCTTCGAGGGATACTCCGAACGGATCGGCGTTGTGCCAGGACAGCCGCTCGACCCGCAGGAACGGCGCGCGGCCCTCGCTCTTCGGGTATTCGGCTTCCAGCCCCTCGGCATCGCCGACCATCAGCCGCGCCAGCTCCAGGTCCGAGCACTCGGCCGGGACGCACTCGCCGGACACGCGGCCGGCGCGCAGCACCGTGGCGCTTTGGCACAGCGCGCGCACCTCGTTGAGCTTGTGGCTGATGAACAGGATGCTGCAGCCCTCGGCCGCCAACCGGCGCAAGGTCACGAACAGCTCGTCGGCCTCCTGCGGGGTAAGCACCGAGGTCGGTTCGTCGAGGATCAGCAGGCGGATGTCCTGCATCAGGCAGCGGATGATCTCCACCCGCTGGCGCTCGCCGATGGACAGGCTGTGCACCAGCCGTTGCGGCTCCAGCGGCATGCCGTAGCGCTGCGAGACCTCACGGATCTTCGGCTCCAGCTGCTTTGGCATACCGGCCTTGGCGCCCAGCGCCAGGGCGATGTTCTCCGCCACAGAGAGCGTCTCGAACAGCGAGAAGTGCTGGAACACCATGCCGATGCCGCGTTCGCGGGCCTGGGCCGGGTCGCGCATGGTCACCCGTTCGCCCTGCCAGTGGATTTCGCCGGCGTCCGGCTGGGTCACGCCGTAGATGATCTTCATCAGGGTGCTCTTGCCGGCGCCGTTCTCGCCGAGCAGGGCGTGGATCTCGCCCGGCTGGATCGACAGGTCGATACGATCGTTGGCCAGGCAGCCTGGGTACTGTTTGGTTATGCCGCAGAGCTTGAGGCGCGCGGTCTGGGATTCGGGCATGGAGGCGTCCGCTGGGTTTTTCATGACCAGGGTGTAGCAAAAAGCTGGCCAGGCAGTCAGGAATTGAGATGCGAAGCGGCCACGGCAGCTGCGCCACCGGTTGGCCATGCGACGATGTTAGCCGGTGCATCGCTTTGGTGCTTCACTCGGTAACACCGTCGTGTCGATGCACTGCCATGGGGCGGGACGACCGCGGGCCGGATGGGCTGCTAAGCTAACCGTCCTTTCCGCTTCCACCGGTTGCCTGCATGAACCAGATGGACCTTCATCCCGCCGAGGAAACGATTGCCCAGCGTGCCGCCCTGGCGCGGCTGATCGATGGCCTCCTGCGCGACGACGGCATGCATCCCACCGCGATTGACGATCTTTACCTGATCCGCTGCAGCGCGCCGAGCGAACTGGTGCACGGGTTGCACAAGCCGGCGCTGTGCATCATCGTGCAGGGCAGCAAGGAGGTGCGCCTGGGCGACGAGCTGTACACCTACGATGCGCTGCACTACCTGGTGGTATCGGTCACCGTGCCGGTGGCCGGTCGCGTGCTGGAGGCCTCGTCCGGCGAGCCGTACCTGTGCATCCGTCTGGATATCGACCCGGCAATGGTCGCCACCCTGGTGGCCGAAAGCGCGCCGTTGAGCCAGCCCGTGGAAGGGCCGGCGCGCGGGGTCTATCTGGACCGCATCGATGCGCCGTTGCTGGATGCCACGCTACGTCTGGTGCGACTGCTCGCCAGCCCGCAGGACATCCCGGTGCTGGCGCCGCTGGCCATGCGCGAGATCTTCTACCGCCTGCTTTGCGGTCGCCAGGGCCGCCACCTGCACGAGATCGCAGTGCGCGACAGCCAGGGCCATCGCGTCACCCGCGCCATCGAATGGCTGAACCGCAACTATGTCGAACCGCTGCGCATCGAGGAGCTGGCGCAGCGCGTCAACCTCAGCAGCTCTACGCTGCATCATCGCTTCAAGGCGCTTACCGCGATGAGCCCGCTGCAGTACCAGAAGCAGCTGCGCCTGCAGGAGGCGCGGCGGCTGCTGATCGCCGAGGGGCTCGACGTGTCCAGCGCCGGCTACCGGGTCGGCTACGAAAGCCCCTCGCAGTTCAGCCGCGAGTACAGCCGGCTGTTCGGCGCCTCGCCGGTGAAGGATTTGGCCCGGCTGCGCAGCACCGCCTGAGAGCCTATTCACGATCTGCTGCGCGT